>JAIMAL010000011.1 GCA_023511995.1 Burkholderiales bacterium | reverse complement strand
CCTGAACTGGAAAACACCTCATCAGGTATTTATGCAATCATACAGCCGCGTTGCACTTCGAGATTGAATCCACCCCTTACCATAGCAGAGGCCGCAAGAAAAAAGAGGCGGACGCCGTCCGCCTCCCAAGGAGAGCCCCACTCCGTCCCGAGTAGGTACCCCTTGTATCGGCCGCGGACGCCACAACTTGAGGGAAAACTTTGGCCCCGTGCCCTGCCCCGGCGCCTGCCCTATAATTCACGCTTTTTGTCCGCGCCCCATGCTGTTTTCCGGCCCGCTTCCCGCCCCCGGTGAGATCCGCCGCTACACGAACCTCGTGGGTTCGTCGGACGCGCTCGCCCTGGCCCAACTCGCCGCCGACGGAACCAAACTTGCGGTCATCACCGAAACGGCCCTGGACGCCCAGCGCCTGCGGGAGGAAATCCCCCTCTTCGATCCTCGGCTTGCCGTCCACCTCTTCCCGGACTGGGAGACCCTGCCCTACGACCATTTCTCGCCCCACCAGGACCTGGTGTCGGAACGCCTGGCCACCCTGCACCAGATCAGCCAGCGGACCTTCGACATCGTCATCGTGCCCGTCACCACCGCCCTGTATCGGCTGCCGCCGCAGGATTTCCTCGCCGCCCACACCTTTTTCCTGAAACAGGGCAGCCGCCTCGACCTGGATCTTTTCCGGCAGCAGCTCACCGTGGCGGCCTACAGCCATGTCAGCCAGGTGCAGGCTCCGGGGGAGTACAGCATCCGCGGCGGGGTGATCGATCTTTTCCCCATGGGCAGCGCGGTGCCCTATCGCATCGACCTCTTCGACGAAGAGATCGAGTCCATCCGCACCTTCGACGTGGACACCCAACGCAGCATTTATCCGGTGAAGGAGGTGCGGCTTCTGCCGGCCCGGGAATTCCCTCTCAATGAGGCGGGAATTGCCCGTTTCCGCCAGGCCTTTCGCGAGCGGTTCGAGGGAGACCCCTCGAAAAGCCGCCTCTACAAGGACGTGAGCCAGGGGCTCGCGCCGCCGGGGATTGAATATTACCTGCCACTTTTCTTCGACAAGACCGCTACCTTCACCGACTACCTGCCGCCGGAGGTGGTGATCTGCCTGCACCACGGGGTGGGGGAGGCGGCGGAGCGTTTCTGGCGCGAGGCCCGCTCCCGCTACACACTGCTGCAAGGCGACGGGGAACGGCCGCTCCTGCCACCGGATGCGCTGTTTCTCACCGCCGAGCAGTTTTTCACCGCCATCAAGGATCATCCCCGGCTGAGCATCGTCGCCGGCAATGGGGCCTCGGCCCATGCGGCGGTTTGTGATACCGCGCCGCTGCCGGCGCTCCACCTGGACCGCCGGGCCGATGAGCCGCTGGCGCGACTGAAAGACTTCATCGCCGGCTTTCCCGGCCGGGTGCTGCTGGCGGCGGAGAGCTCGGGGCGACGCGAGACCATCAACGAAATGCTGCGGGAACACGGTCTCACACCGGCCGCGGCGGAGAGCTTTGCCGACTTTCTCACTGCTGGCGAGCGCTTCATGCTCGCCACCCTCCCCCTTGGCCAGGGCTTCGTGCTTCCCCGGGCGGGCATTGCCCTCATCACCGAGACCGAGCTCTATGCGCTGCAGGTGCGCCAGTCGCGGCTGCGGGAGGCGAAACGGGTGGGCCCGGAAAATCTCCTGCGCGATCTGTCCGAGGTGCGCATCGGCGACCCTGTGGTGCACGAGGAGCATGGCATCGGCCGCTACCAGGGGCTGGTCAGCCTGGACCTGGGCGAAGGGGAGACGGAATTTCTGCTCCTCGAATACGCCGGCGGCGACAAGCTCTATGTGCCGGTGGCCAATCTCCACCTCATCGGCCGCTACAGCGGCGGCGCACCGGAGCATGCGCCGCTGCACAAACTGGGCAGTGGCCAATGGGAGAAAGCGCGCCGGCGGGCGGCAAAACAGGTCCGCGACACCGCCGCGGAACTGCTCAATCTCTATGCCCGACGCGCCGCTCGCACCGGGCATGCCTTCCGCCTGAAAGCCAAAGACTACGAGGCCTTCGCCGCCGCTTTCGAATTCGAGGAAACGCCGGACCAGGCGGCGGCGATTCGCGCCGTGATCGAGGATATGACCTCCGGCAAGCCCATGGACCGGCTGGTGTGTGGCGATGTGGGGTTCGGCAAGACGGAAGTGGCCCTGCGTGCCGCCTTCATCGCCGTGGCGGATGGCAAACAGGTGGCGGTGCTGGTGCCCACCACGCTGCTAGCCGACCAGCATTACCATACCTTCTCCGACCGTTTCAGCGACTGGCCGGTACGCATTGCCGAAATCTCCCGTTTCCGCACCGCGCGGGAACAGGCGCAGATCCTTGAAGGGGTGCGGGAAGGCAGGATCGATATCCTCATCGGCACCCACCGCCTGCTGCAGCCGGACGTGGTGTTCCGCAACCTGGGGCTGGTGATCATCGATGAGGAGCATCGTTTCGGTGTGCGCCAGAAGGAACGTCTGAAGGCGCTGCGGGCGGAGGTGGATGTGCTGACCCTCACCGCCACCCCGATTCCCCGCACCCTTTCCATGGCCCTGGAGGGTCTGCGCGATTTCTCCGTGATCGCCACCGCGCCCCAGCGGCGCCTGGCCATCAAGACCTTCGTTCACCCTTGGCGCGAGGGGCTCATCCGGGAAGCGGTGCTGCGGGAGCTCAAGCGCGGCGGCCAGGTGTATTTCCTGCACAACGAGGTGGAGAGCATCCACACCATGGGGGAAAAGCTTGCGCGCATCGTGCCCGAGGCACGCATTGCGATCGCCCACGGCCAGATGCGGGAGCGGGAGCTGGAGCACGTCATGCGGGATTTCTACCACCAGCGCTTCAATGTGCTCCTGTGCACCACCATCATCGAGACCGGCATCGACATCCCCACCGCCAACACCATCATCATCAACCGCGCCGACAAGTTCGGCCTCGCCCAGTTGCACCAGTTGCGGGGCCGTGTGGGACGTTCCCATCATCAGGCCTACGCCTATCTGCTGACGCCGGAGGGTGCCCTCACCCCCTCGGCGCGCAAGCGGCTGGAAGCGATCCAGATGATGGAGGACCTCGGCGTGGGCTTTCACCTCGCCATGCACGATCTGGAAATCCGCGGCGCGGGGGAGATTCTGGGCGAGGCGCAAAGCGGCGAGATGCAGGAAATCGGTTTTTCCCTCTACACCCGGATGCTCGAGGAGGCGGTGAAAGCGCTCAAAGCGGGCCGGGAGCCGGACCTTGCGGCACCTTTCCATACCACCACGGAAATCAACCTGCACGCCCCGGCGCTGCTGCCCGCCGACTATTGCGGCGACGTGCACGAGCGTCTCGTCCTCTACAAACGGCTGGCCCACTGCGAGACCCTCAACGAACTGACGGCCATGCAGGAGGAACTGGTGGATCGCTTCGGTCCCCTGCCCCCCCAGGCGAGGACGCTGCTTGCCACCCATCGCCTGCGCATCCTGGCCAAGGACGTGGGTGTCGCCCGCATCGATGCCAGTGGGGAGACCATCACCCTGCAGTTCGTGCCGCAGCCGCCCATCGACCCGGCGCGCATCATCGGCTTGATCCAGAAAGACAGAAACTACAAACTCGCAGGCCAGGACAGGCTGCGCATCACCCTGCAGACCGCGGATGCCGAGCAGCGGGCGCGGGCGATCCAGGACATCTTTGCCGCGCTCACCGGCCAAGCTCCATGACAACCCAGGAAAAGATCATGTATCTCGTCGTTCAGGGCCTGGAAGTAGCCACCCCCGACCTCAAGGAACTCGCCCGCCTGACGGGCGCCACGGGCATCGAGCAGGTGGCACCCAACGTTTTCCGGCTCTTCCCCTGCACCCCCCACCCCCAGGTGCCGCTCAAGTGTGAGGCGGCAGCCCTGGACTTCGGCTACGTGCCCCCGCAGCAAAAGCTCGACCGACTGGGCCTGGTGGTGATGGACATGGATTCCACCCTCATCACCATCGAGTGCATCGATGAGATCGCCGACATGCTGGGCCTGAAACCCCAGGTGGCGGCCATCACCGCCGCCGCCATGCGGGGGGAGATCGATTTCGCGGAAAGTCTCACCCGGCGCGTGGCCTTGCTCGCCGGCCTGCCGGAAGAGGCCCTGCAGCGGGTTTATGACGAGCGGCTTAAGCTTTCCCCGGGCGCCGAGCAGTTCCTTGCCACCCTCAAGGCCCATGGCATCAAAACCCTGCTCGTCTCCGGCGGCTTCACTTTCTTCACCGACCGCCTCAAGGCGCGGCTTGCCCTCGACTATACCGCCGCCAACACCCTGGAAATAGTCGATGGCAGGCTCACCGGCAGGATTCTCGGCCGCATCATTGATGCCCAGGGCAAGGCGGACTGGCTAAACCGCGTGCGCGCCGAGCTGGCCCTGCCCCGGGAGAGGGTGCTCGCCATCGGCGATGGCGCCAACGACCTCAAGATGCTCGCCGAGGCTGGCATCAGCGTCGCCTACCATGCCAAACCGGTGGTGCGGGAAAAGACCACCTACGCCATCAACCACGTGGGCCTGGATGGCGTGCTGCATCTTTTCCTCTGAGCCCCTAGAAGAGCGCAAGCTGCCCAGCATCTCCGGGGGGCGGGCGGAAGCGATCCACCCGCAGCGGTGGCAGCCCCGGAAATTCCAGTCGCCGATAGGCTAGCCGGAAACGATCCCGTAGCAGTTGGGCATAGGTGCCCACCCCGCGCAGGCGCTTCCCGAAACGCGCCTCGTAATCCTTGCCGCCAAAGAGTTCCCGCACCCGCTTCATGACGTGCTCCGCCTTGAGGGGCGCGTGCAGGGTGAGCCATTCGCGGAAGAGGTCCTTCACCTCGTGGGGCAGACGCAGGACCACGTAGCCCGCCTCCTGCGCCCCCGCCTCCCGCGCCCGCTTGAGAATCTGCTCCATTTCCGGGTCCGTCAGCACCGGGATCACCGGCGCCACCATCACGCCCACCGGCACGCCCGCCGCCGCCAGGGTTTCCAGGGTGGCCAGGCGGCGCGCCGGCTGCGGGGCACGGGGCTCCAGGCGGCGGGCGAGGTCCCGATCCAGGGTGGTGAGGGAAAGGAAAACATGCACGAGCCCCTCCGCGGCAAGGGTGGTGAGCAAATCGAGATCCCGTTCGATCAGGGCCGACTTGGTGACAATGGACACCGGATGGCGGCATTCCGCCAGCACGCTGAGAATGCGGCGGGTGAGCTGCAAACGCCGCTCCACCGGCTGCCAGCCGTCGGTATTGATGCCAAGCGCAATGGGCTGGCAGACATAGCCCGGTTGCGCGAGTTCAGCGCGCAGGCGGCTTGGCGCATCCGGTTTGTGAAAGAGCCGGCTTTCGAAATCCAGACCAGGGGACAGGCCCAGATAGGCGTGGGTGGGCCGCGCAAAACAGTACACGCAGCCATGCTCGCAGCCCCGGTAGGGGTTGATGGAACGGTCGAAGGGGATGTCCGGCGAATCGTTGTAGGTGATAACCCGGCGCGCCTTGTCCACGCCCAGCACGGTGGACACCGGTGGCGCCTCCGCCTCGAGACTTCCCCAGCCGTCATCCTCCGCCACGCGGCGGAGGGACTCAAAGCGGCCATCCGGGTTGGTTGCGGCGCCGCGTCCCTTGAGGGGGCGGGGGAAAGGTGTCTCGGACATGGCGAAAGCTTACGCCACCCTCAAGCTTTTGCGGAAGCGGACGTTTAATGAAAGGCAGGCGGCAATTCCTCTGCCGCCGGGAGGTGAAACATGCTGATCATCAAAGACATGAGCACCGGCGCCACGGAAGCGTGGATCGGCCCGGAAACAGAAGAAGTCGTCGATGATTACGACGAGGCTCTGTCCTCCGGCTGGGACCCCTTCGTCGCCGAAGTGATCCACCGGGAGCGGCAGCGTTACGAAATTTCCCAGGCGGAAGACGTCCTGCCCCCCGATCTGGTCCAGGTGGACATCGACAGCTTCCTCGACCGCATGGAAGGCGGAGCAGACTGAAGGACTCCCCCGGCCGGGAAGACCCGGCACCCTTTGCGCCCCTTCCTCCCCCGGTGGAAGGGGGAGCAATCGGGATTCCTTGCGCCCCGTCGCCGCGGCGCCCCCGCGGTGTCTCCTTTTCCCCGCGCCCCGTTCCCCCGCCAGCGGCCGCTGGGGTACAATGCAATTTTTCCTTACAGTCACCATGATCAAAGGCAGCCTGGTGGCGCTGGTCACCCCCATGCACGAGGACGGCAGCCTCGACTGGGAAGCCTATCGCGCCCTCATCGAATTCCACATTGCCCAGCAAACCGATGGCCTGGTGGTGGTGGGCACCACCGGGGAATCCCCCACCGTCGATTTCGACGAACACCGCCGCCTCATCGAGGAGGCGGTGAAAATCGCCGCCGGCCGCATTCCCGTCATCGCCGGCACCGGCGCCAATTCCACCCGGGAGGCCATCGAGCTCACCGAGGCGGCCAGGAAGGCCGGGGCCACGGCCTGTCTGCTGGTGGCGCCCTATTACAACAAGCCGGGACAGGAAGGCCTCTACCGGCACTACCGCGCGGTGGCGGAGGCGGTGGACATCCCCCAGATTCTCTACAACGTGCCGGGACGCACCGCTTCCGACATTGCCAACGACACGGCGCTCAAGCTGGCGCAGATTCCCAACATCGTGGGGATCAAGGATGCCACCGGCAATCTGCAGCGGGGCACCGACCTCATCCTGCGCGCCCCCGAAGGCTTCGCCATCTACAGCGGCGACGATGCGTCCGCCCTCGCCCTCATGCTCCTCGGCGGCCATGGCGTGATTTCGGTGACCGCCAACGTCGCCCCCCGGCTCATGCATGAAATGTGCATGGCGGCGCTCGCCGGCCGCGTCGAGGAGGCACGCGCCATCAATGCGCGCCTCTTTCCCCTCCACGACAAACTCTTCGTCGAGGCCAACCCCATCCCGGTCAAATGGTGCGTGGCCCAGATGGGACTGATCAAAGGCGGCATCCGTCTGCCCCTCACCCCGCTCGCACCCGCCCACCACGACACCCTGCGAGCGGCAATGCGCCGGGCGGGCGTGCTTGACTGAGGCTTGACCGTGAAACGACGCCAAGGGTTTCCCCCTTCCCCGCTTTCCCCAGCAGGCCTTCGGCCAGCTGAAGGCGTGCATAGGAAGCCGGGCACCAAATTCTGGGCCGCGGCCCTTGTGGTGGCGATGGCCGTCGGCGGCTGTTCCATGTCCATTGAAACGAAAAAGATTGATTACAAGTCGGCGGGCAAGATTCCGCCCCTGGACGTGCCGCCCGATCTCACCGCCCTCACGCCGGATGACCGCTACGTGGTGCCCGACGTCACCCCGCGGGGCAGTGCCACCTTCTCCGCCTATCAGCAGGAACGCCAGGGCAAACCGGCCACGGCCGCCACCACCGGCAACCTGTTGCCCGATCTCAGCAATGTGCGGGTGGAACGGGCGGGCAGCCAGCGCTGGCTGGTGGTCAAGGCACCGCCGGAGCAGGTCTGGCCGGTGGTGCGGGATTTCTGGCAGGAGCTGGGCTTCATCATCAAGACCGAGCAGCCGGAAGCCGGCATCATGGAAACCGACTGGGCGGAAAACCGCGCCAAGATTCCCCAGGATTTCATCCGCAACGTGCTGGGCAAGGTGCTTGACAGCCTCTATTCCACCGCCGAACGGGACAAGTTCCGCACCCGCCTGGAGCCGGGCAAGGAACCCGGCACCACCGAAATCTACATCAGCCACCGCGGCATGTACGAAGTGCTGGAAGGCGGCGACGGCGGGCAGCGCACCATCTGGCAGCCGCGCCCTGCCGATCCCGAGCTGGAGGCGGAGATGCTGCGCCGGCTCATGGTGCGCTTCGGTGTGGAGGAATCCCGGAGCAAGACCTTGCTGGCGAGCAGTCAGAACGTGGAGCGGGCACGGCTGGCACGCAATGAGGATGGCACCAGCGTGCTCGTCCTCGACGACGCCTTCGACCGGGCCTGGCGCCGTGTGGGCCTCGCCCTCGACCGGGTGGGTTTCACCGTGGTGGACCGCGACCGCTCGCAAGGCATCTATTACGTGCGCTATCTCGATCCCGAGGCAGAAGAGAGCAAAAAGAAAGATACCGGCTGGTTCTCCAAACTCGCCTTCTGGCGCCGGACCGGCAAGACGCAGCAGCCGGAGGAATTCCGCGTGCGCGTGACCGAGCTCACCGACACCACCCGGGTGAGCATCCAGGACAAACAGGGCGCGCCGGACAAGTCCGAAAGCGCCGGCAAAATTCTCAACCTCCTCTACGAGCAGCTCCGCTGATGCGCTTCGCCTGCCTGGGCAGCGGCAGCGAGGGCAATGCCCTGATCGTCGAGGCGGGGCGCACGCGGCTCCTCGTCGATTGCGGCTTTGGCGTGCGGGAAATAACACGGCGTCTAGGCCGGCTCAATCTTGCGCCGGAGGACCTGGATGCCATCCTGCTCACCCACGAACACGGCGACCACGTGGCGGGCGTTGCGCGTCTGGCGGCCCGCTTCCGCCTGCCCGTGTGGTTGAGCCACGGCACCCATCTCGCCCTTGCCGGGGGCGAAGGCGTGCCGGAAGACATTCATCTCTTCGATGTCCACCATGCCTTTAGTGTGGGCGACCTCTGGATCCACCCCTTTCCCGTGCCCCACGACGCCCGGGAACCGGCCCAGTTCGTCTTCAGTGACGGCAAGCGGCGGCTGGGACTACTCACCGACGTGGGCCGCAGCACGCCCCATATCCAGACCATGCTCGACGGCTGCGACGCCCTGGTGCTGGAGTGCAACCACGACCCCCAGATGCTGGCCAGGGGACCCTATCCGCCACCCCTCAAACACCGCATCGCCGGCGACTACGGCCACTTGAGCAACGCCGCGGCCGCCGCCCTGCTCGCCGCCCTGGACCACCGGCGCCTCAAGCACGTCATCGCCGCCCATCTGTCCCGCACCAACAACCGCCCGGAACTTGCCCGCGCCGCCCTCGCCCAGGCGCTGGGGTGTGAGCCGGAATGGATCGGAGTGGCCGATCAGGACTGCGGCTTCGACTGGCGGCACATCGCCTGAGGCAATCAAAGGGTTGCCGCCATGAAAAAAGCCGGCACGAGGCCGGCTTTTTTCTTCCCGGAGGAAGAGATTACTTCTTCTCTTCCGCGGGAGCGGCAGGAGCCGCAGCGCCACCCGCCGGAGCAGCCGGAGCGGCAGCGTCCCCGGCCGGAGCGGCAGGAGCGGCAGGAGCCGCAGCACCTTCAGCCGGAGCAGCAGGCGCCGGAGCAGCAGGCGCCGGGGCGGCAGGAGCAGGCGCAGCGGCGGGCGCTTCGGCGGGCGCAGCCGCTTCTTCTTTCTTGCCGCAGGCGGAAAGCGATACGGCCAGCAGAGCAGCGAGGAGGACGGAGTATTTCATTATGTTTCCCTTTAGCTAAAGTTAAACGAAAAGACAGAATCGGCCTTCAACTGCAGGATTTCCGACCGACGCGCGGAATTATAGCAAGCCCCCAGGAAAATGTAAGGGGATTGCCTTTGGACCCCCTTCCCTTTCACAGGCCCAGCACCGTGGCCGTGATCGCCGGCTGGGAGGCGTGCCAGATTTCGGCGAAACGCCGCGCCAGCGCCTCGGCCTCTACCGGTTCGTTGAGGCCCCAGCTGCCGCGGGCATGATCGAAATGGAAACGGTGCACGAAATGGAGCGCATCGGCCACCATGATGCTGTCGCAGATGCCGCGCGCCTCCGCTTCCGTGCGGTGGATGCTCACCGCATGACTGAATTGGCTGAGCAGACGCAAAAGCCGCGGGTGCGCGCATTCCACCGCGCGGATTTCGTGGAGCACGATCTCAAGGCGGCTATCCCGCGAGGCGAGAAGAAAGCGGCGTAGCGCATCGAAACGGGCCGGTTCATCGAAGCCCGCCCCGACGAGATCGCGGTCGAAAATACAGATGCGCCGGCGCGCGGCCGCCACCAGCCTGTCGATGGCGGCACGGTATTCGGAAGGCAGGGAAAATTGCCCCCGCAACGTCGCCATGCCCTCAGCCACGGCGGCTTCCCCCTGTGAGTGCACTGGTGGACCGGCCCCCGCTTGTCTTCACCCTCTTCGCGCGCGTGTCCAGCCCAGCGCGCTTCGACGCCGAGGGCAAAGGCGCCGCCGGCGCCAGGTAGCCTGCCCGGTACCAATCGTAGAGGAGATCGAAAAGTGCGTAAGGCGCCTCGTCCAGCCCATCCAGGCGACGGTTGTCGGCAAGCGGCACAAGCCACCTGCGCAGCACCGGCGAAACCTGTACCGCCTCGCCGTTGATGAACACCGTATTGTGGTAGATGAGCATGAGGCTTTTCAGGCTAAGGACGATGCCCCGGGTTTGCGCCAGCCCGGCGAAACGGCTGCGCCCCAGGGGACGCGGCGGTGCCTCGAAGAACACATGGGGCTTGGGCTCGGTGAGATAACGGCCGAGGAAATCGGCGACCTCCGCCCTGCCCCAGCGGATGGCGGCCAGCATGGCCTCCACCTTTTCCACCATGCGCGCTCCGATTGCCCCGGGATGACGGGGTACCGTGAGATCGGGGTCTTCGTACATACCCTCCACCTGGAGCTGTTCCTCCAGATAGGCGAGGAAATGGGTGATGAGTTCCTGCGCCGAAGGGGCACGGAAACCGATGGAATAGGTGAGACAGTCATCCAGCGCGACCCCGTAATGGGCGTATTTTGGCGGCAGGTAGAGGAGATCGCCGCAGCCCGCGGTCCACTCCGCTTCGGCTTGGAAACGTTGCAGGATGCGCAATGGTGCCCCCGGCAGCAGGGTGCGGTCCCGTTGCCCGCTGATCTGCCAGCGTTTGTGCCCGAGTCCCTGGAGCAGAAAAACATCGTAGGAGTCGAAATGGGGACCCACGCCTCCCCCGGCCGGCGCGAAACTCACCATCAGGTCATCAAGCCGCGCATGGGGAATGAAGGAAAAAGCCTGCAACAGGGCTTTGCCTTCCGGCAGCCACTGATCCACACCCTGCACCAGAAGTGACCAGCGGCTGCCCTTGAGACCGCGGAAATCCCTGGCGGACAACGGCCCCCGGCGCACACGCCAATGCCCCGCCCGCTCCACCACGAGCCGGGATTCCACCTCGTCGCGGGATGCAAGCTGCATTAGCTCGGCGGGGGTGACGAGGTCCTGAAAATCCGGGAAGGCGGCCGGCAGGAAAAGTGGCGCCTTCTGCCAATGGCGCGCAAGAAACTGGCGGGGCGACAACCCCTTGAGAAACGTGTACCTCATGAAGGCATTATAAGGGCGCCGGCGCACTGCACCCCTCTTCCTTGTTCCGGCCCGGAAATGGTTTAGAATGCCCGGAGGAATCTGGGCCGTGGTCGCACGTGGCCCATCAGGCAGGGGATGCTATGTTGCAGGCAGGAAGTACCGCACCGGATTTCGAACTTCCCGACGCGGACATGGAAATGGTCAGCCTCTCCGCCTTCAAGGGCAGGAAGAACGTCGTGCTCTACTTCTATCCGAAAGACGACACCCCCGGCTGCACCATGGAAGCCATCGAGTTCAGCGACATCGAGGACGAGCTCGCGAGCCTCGACACGGTGGTAATGGGGGTTTCCCGCGACGACTGCATCAGCCATGCCGCATTCCGCGACAAGCATGGACTGACCGTGCGGCTTTTGGCCGACACGGAAGGCGAGGTCTGCCAGAAGTATGGTGTATGGCAGGAGAAAGAGAAGGACGGAGTGAAAAAAATGGGTATCGTTCGCTCCACCTTCATCATCGACAAGAAGGGCATCATCCGGCACGCCCTCTACGGGGTCAACCCAAAGGGACATGCGCAGGAAGTGCTCTCACTCATCAAGGAACTGCAACAATGCAAATCGTGAAAGACTCCGTCGTCAGCCTGACCTATTCCCTCTACGACAGCCAGGGCAACCTGCTCGAGGAATCGAAAGAACCCATCAGCTACCTCCATGGCGGGTATGACAACATCTTCCCCCTGGTGGAAAGCAGCCTGCAGGGCAAACAGCCCGGCGACACCGTGACCCTTTCGCTGGCACCCGAAGATGCCTTCGGCGAATACGATGCCTCCCTGGTGCGCGTCGAGCCGCGCAGCGTCTTCCCGGTCACTGACATCCGGGTGGGCATGCAGTTCGAAGGCGGGGTGGAAGGTTCCGACGAGATGATTCTCTACACGGTCACCGACGTCACCGAGGACACCGTCGTGGTGGATGGCAATCATCCCCTGGCGGGCCGCAGTCTCAGGTTCACCTGCACCGTGACCGATGTGCGGCCGGCCACGCCAGAAGAAATCGCCCACGGCCATGTCCACGGGCCCCACGGCCACGACCATTCTTGAGTGAAGCGTGATGACGCCGGCTCCGCCGGCGTTTTCATTCCACCAGCTTGCGCAGGACGTAGAGGAGCTCCAGCGCCGCCTTGGGGCTTAACTCGTCGGGGTTCACCTCGCGCAGGCGTTCGAGCACCGGGTGCGGAGCCGGTTCGGGCCGGCTGGCAAAGAGATCCGGCTCTCCCCCGCGAGCCACGCTCTGGTTTTCCAGGTGCAAAAGGTAGCGCCGCGCCTGCTGGATGACGGCGGCCGGCACACCGGCAAGCTGGGCCACTTCCAGGCCATAGCTCTGGCTTGCCGGCCCCTCCTCCACCGCATGGAGGAAGACGATGCGATCCTTGTGCTTGACCGCCGACAGATGGACGTTGGCGATCTGCCGGAATTCCTCGGAAAGCCGCGTGAGCTCAAAGTAGTGGGTCGCAAAGAGCGTGTAACAGCCCACCTTCTCCACCAGATGCCGCGCCACGGCATGGGCGAGCGCCAGACCGTCGAAGGTGGAAGTACCCCGTCCGATCTCGTCCAGAAGCACCAGGCTCTGCCGTGTGGCGTTGTGGAGAATGTTGGCGGTCTCCGTCATCTCCACCATGAAGGTGGACCGTCCGGATGCCAGATCATCCGCGGCACCAATGCGGGTGAAGATGCGGTCCACCGGGCCGATCAGCGCGCGCTCGGCGGGCACGAAGGAACCGATATGGGCCATGAGCACGATGAGGGCCGTCTGCCGCATGTAGGTGGACTTGCCCCCCATGTTCGGCCCCGTAATCAGCAGCATCTGCCGCGTCGGTGACAGGCGGAGATCATTGGCGATGAAGTGGTCCACCTGTCTTTCCACCACCGGGTGACGGCCGCCTGTGATTTCGAGGCGTGGCGCATCGGTGAATTCGGGTGCCACGTAACCAAAGGCAAGCGCCCGGTCGGCGAAAGCACACAGCACGTCCAGTTGCGCCACCGCCTCGGCGAGGCGTTTGAGGCTTGCCACCTGCGGCTTCAGCTCCGCAACCAAGGCGTCGTAGAGCTGCCGCTCCCGCGCCAGCGCCCGCTCCCGGGCGGAAAGCGCCTTGTCCTCGAAGGCCTTGAGCTCCGGCGTAATGTAGCGTTCCGCATGTTTCAGCGTCTGCCGCCGCCGGTAGTCCTCCGGCACCCGTTCCGCCTGCGCCTTGCCCACCTCGATGTAGAAACCATGCACCCGGTTGTATTCCACCTTGAGGTTGGCAATGCCGGTGCGCGCCCGCTCCCGCGCCTCTAGTTCCAGCAGGAACTCACCACAGTTGTTGGCCAGTGCCCGCAGTTCGTCGAGTTCAGCATCCCACCCCTCGTTGATCACCCCACCGTCGCGCACGTGGCTGGCCGGTTCCGGCTGGATCGCGCGCGTGAGCAGCGCATGGAGTTCCTCCCGAGGCCTGCAGTCGGCGCGGAGTTCCACAAGCCGGGGACTGTCGAAGTTATCCAGAAGCCGCACCAGCTCCGGCAGCAGGGCGAGACTTTCGCGCAAGGCGGCAAGCTCCCGCGGGCGGACCGTCAGCAGGGCGATGCGGGATGCGATACGCTCGATATCCGCCATGCGGGAAAGCACCGCCGCAATGGGCGCCGGTCCCCATTCCACCAGGGCGCCCACCGCATCCAGGCGGGCGCGGATTTCCCCGCGATCCCGCAGCGGATGATGCAGCCAATGCCTGAGCAGCCGCCCGCCCATGGCGCAGCGCGTGGCATCCAGCACGGAGAGCAGCGTCGGCGAAGGTTCGCCGCGCAGGGTTTCCGTGAGTTCGAGATTGCGGCGCGTGGCCGGATCGAGGAGGACATAGGTCGCCGGCTGTTCCACCCGCAGGCCGGTGAAATGGGGTAGCGCCGCAAGCTGCGTCTGCCGCACATAGCCGAGGAGCGCCCCCGCCGCGCCCACCGCCGCCTCCATGCCCTGCACACCGAACCCCGCCAGATCGCGGGTGCCGAACTGCTGGGTAAGGAGGTGGCGGGCGCTGTCGGCGTCGAACTGCCAGGGAGGCAGCCGCTTCACCGCGGCGCGGGTGTTCACCGCCTTTGCCGTCTCCGGCAGGAGGAGCTCTGCCGGGCGCACACGCTCCAAAAGCGCCGGCAGTTCCGCCTCTTCGGTCTCCGCGAGCCAGAAGCGGCCCGCAGCGAGGCTCGCCCAGGCCACGCCAAAGCCGCCGGGACGGGGGTTGATGGCCATGAGGTAGGCCTCCTCGCGCTCATCCAGAAGACCGGCATCGGTCAGGGTGCCCGGCGTGAGGACGCGGGTGACCTTGCGCTCCACCGGCCCCTTGGCCGTGGCGACATCGCCCACCTGCTCGCAGATGGCAACCGACACGCCCAACCGGAGCAGCCGCGCGAGATACTGCTCCACCGACTGCACCGGCACGCCCGCCATGGGGATGGGCTGGCCGGCGGACATGCCGCGGGTGGTGAGGGTGATGTCGAGGAGTTCCGCCGCGCGCTGGGCGTCTTCGTAGAAAAGCTCGTAGAAGTCGCCCATGCGGTAGAAGAGCAGCGTGTCCGGGTACTCCGCCTTGATGCGCAGATACTGCTGCATCATGGGCGTGTGCTGGGCAAGGTTCGCCGCCATGCCCTTCACCCTTTCAGCTCACGCCCGATCACCTGCAGAAGCTGCGCGAACACCTTGGGATTGCCTCCCACCACGTTGCCCGTCTCCAGATACCGGTCCTCACCCTCGAAATCGGCGATGAGCCCGCCTGCCTCGAGGATGAGGAGGGCACCCGCGGCCATGTCCCAGGGTTTGAGCCCTGCCTCGAAAAAGCCGTCATAGCGTCCCGCCGCCACATAGGCGAGGTCCAGTGCCGCCGAGCCCGGCCGACGCAGGCCCGCGGTCTTCGGCAAAAGCTCGGCGAAAATGCGGAGGTAGTGGTCGCGGAAGGAAAAATCGCGAAAGGGGAAGCCCGTGCCGACGAGGGCTTCCTGGAGTTTCGCCCGGCGGCTCACGCGCAGCCGGCGATCGTTGAGGAAGGCACCGCGCCCCCGGGTGGCGGTGAAAAGTTCATTGCGGGTGGGATCGAACACCACCGCCTGGGTGATCACGCCCCGGTGGCTCAAGGCGATGGACACCGCATAGTGGGGAAAGCCGTGGAGGAAATTGGTGGTGCCATCCAGGGGATCAATGATCCACACGTATTCCGACTCCCCTTGGGCGCCGCGCTCCTCTGCTAGAATCGCGTGGCCCGGATAAGCGCCCAGCAGCGTTTCCACGATCGCCTCCTCGGCGGCGTGATCCACTTCGCTCACAAACTCGTTCGGGCTCTTGCTGCGGACGGTGAGGATGTCCAGGTCCTGGGAGGCGCGGTTGATGATGCTGCCGGCACGACGCGCAGCCTTCACCGCGATGTTGAGCATGGGGTGCATGGAAACCTTCGTCCTGTCTGGCGTGGGCAAAAGCGGTGCGCTTTCACCCCACGCAGGTGAAAAGAGCAAAGGCGTCATTCTAAAGTGAATCCGCAGCCGGAGAAACCCGCCGCAAGACCCGCCGCCGCAAGACCCTTGGACCGCGTGCGCGTGGTGCTGAGCCGGCCGCTCCACCCGGGCAACATTGGTGCCGCCGCGCGGGCGATGAAGACCATGGGCTTGACGGAGCTCGTGCTGGTGGCGCCGGCGAGCTTCCCCCATCCCCAGGCCCGGGCGCTTGCCGCCGGTGCCACGGATGTCCTGGACCGGGCGCGCGTTTTCGCTACGCTGGGCGAAGCCGTAGCCGACTGTGTGTTGGCGGTGGGGCTCACCCGCCGCGAACGGGAATTGGGCCCTCCGCCCGCCACCCCCCGTGAAGCGGCGCCGGAACTTCTGGCTCTGGCCGAACGGGGCCCCGTGGCCCTGGTTTTTGGCAATGAGACCTTTGGGCTTGCCAACGAAGAGCTTCTTTACTGCCAACGCATCATCACCATTCCCGCCAATCCCGCCTACCCTTCCCTCAACCTGGCAGCGGCGGTGCAGGTCATGGCCTACGAGCTCCACCTTGCCGCGCAGGAAGGGGAAAGCACATTGGAAAGCCCCCCGGAACGGGTGAGCGTCGGCGAAATGGAATACTTCTACCGTCGCCTCGAGGAAACCCTGATCCAGGTGGGCTTTCTCGACCCGGCCCACCCGAAACGCCTCATGCCGCGGCTGCGCCGGCTCTTCAACCGTTGCGGCCTGGAAAAAGAAGAGTTGTCCATCCTGTTGGGGATGCTCAAACAGTTCAGTCGCAAGGGTGAATGAAAGTGGACTGTTTTACTCAACTACCCTATAATAGACATCGACCTCTGGAAAAGCCCCATTCCCGAGACAGGGGCAGGCACATGGGGAAGGCCCGTGTTCAAGCATCTGCGTGAAGACATCGCCGTCGTTTTCGAGCGCGATCCGGCGGCGCGCTCCACCTGGGAGGTGCTCACCACCTACCCCGGGGTGCACGCCCTCCTCATCCATCGGCTGACCCACCGCCTGTGGAAGGCGGGCTTCAAGTGGCTCGCCCGCTTCATTGCCCACCTGAGCCGTTGGCTGACGGGGATCGAAATCCACCCCGCGGCGGTGATCGGCCGCCGGGTCTTCATCGACCACGGCATGGGCGTGGTGGTGGGGGAAACGGCGGAAATCGGCGATGACTGCACCCTCTATCACGGTGTCACCCTGGGGGGGACGACGTGGAAGAAGGGCAAGCGGCATCCCACCCTGGGCAAAGGGGTGGTCATCGGCGCCGGCGCCAAGGTGCTGGGGCCGATTCAGATCGGCGACGGGGCGAAGATCGGCTCCAATGCCGTGGTAGTCAAGGACGTCCCCGCCGGCGCCACGGCGGTGGGCATTCCGGCGCGCATCCTGGACAGCGAGCGGGACAAGCAGCGGGCCGCCACCGCCGAGAAAATGGGCTTTTCCGCCTATGCCATCAGCCAGGACATGAACGACCCCATGGTCAAGGCCCTCCACGCCATCCTGGATCACCTCGCCACCAGTGACCGTCGTATGGATCTGATTTTCAAGACTTTACAGGAGATGGGGGCGAAGCTGGACAAGGAAGCGGTGCCCACCGACCAGTTCGATGTGAACTATTTGAACAAAATAGTTGACTAAAATGCTCGGGTACGGTAGCTTTAAGCCACTGCCCGGTACGGGCACCATCTGAAGTCAGATCAACGGGGAAACTGCCATGAGACTCACGACCAAAGGACGCTTCGCAGTGACTGCCATGCTGGACCTCGCCCTGCGCGACGGGAGCGGACCCGTCACCCTGGCCGGGATCAGCGAGCGGCAGAAAATTTCTCTCTCCTATCTGGAGCAGCTCTTCGGCAAGCTGCGCCGCCATGCCCTGGTGGACAGCGTGCGCGGCCCGGGCGGGGGCTATACCCTGGCGAAGAGCGCGGCGGAGGTATCCGTGGCGGACATCATCCGCGCCGTGGACGAGCCGGTGGATGCCACCCAGTGCGGTGGTCTGGGAGACTGCCTGGATGGGGAGCGCTGCATGACCCACGAACTGTGGACCAATCTGAACCGCCATATCTATGACTATCTGGAGTCGGTCACCCTGGCCGATCTGGTGGCCAACCAGAAGGCACAGGCGGCGAAGGTGGCGGTCATGCGCGACAACCGCCAGGATTCCGACAATAAGGCGGCCGTGGCCTGAGGGGCGACGGCAGGCATGGACGCAGGCACAAAGGACGAATCGATATGCTGAAACTTCCCATCTACCTGGACTACTCGGCGACCACGCCGGTGGATCCCCGTGTCGCGGAGAAGATGATTCCCTACCTCACGGAGAAATTCGGCAATCCGGCCTCGCGTTCCCATGCCTTTGGCTGGGAGGCGGAAAAGGCCGTGGAACATGCCCGCGAGCAGGTCGCCTCGTTGGTCAATGCCGATCCCAAGGAAATCATCTGGACTTCCGGTGCCACAGAATCCAACAACCTGGCGCTGAAGGGCGCCGCCCATTTCTACAAGGGCAAGGGGCGGCACATCGTCACCGTGAAGACGGAACACAAGGCGGTCCTCGATACCTGTCGCGAGCTGGAACGCCAGGGCTTCGAGGTCACCTATCTCGCCCCCGAGCCCAATGGGCTGCTTGACCTGGAAAAATTCCAGGCGGCCCTGCGCCCGGACACCATCCTCGCCTCCGTGATGTTCGTCAACAACGAGATCGGCGTCATCCAGGACATCGAAACCCTGGGGGAAATCTGCCGCGAACGGGGCGTCATCTTCCACGTGGACGCGGCCCAGGCGACCGGCAAGGTGGCCATCGACCTCGCCCGGCTGAAGGTGGATCTGATGTCTTTCTCCGCCCACAAGACCTACGGGCCGAAGGGCATCGGCGCCCTCTACGTGCGGCGCAAGCCGCGTATCCGGCTGGAGCCGCAGATGCACGGCGGCGGTCATGAGCGGGGGCTGCGCTCCGGCACCCTGGCCACGCACCAAATCGTGGGCATGGGCGAAGCCTTCGCCATCGCCCGCGAGGAAATGGCTAGCGAGAACGAACGCATCCGCAGACTGCGCGACAAACTCTGGAAGGGTTTGAGCAAGATCGAGGAAGTCCATGTCAACGGCGACATGGAACGCCGTGTGCCGCACAACCTCAACGTGAGTTTCAGCTACGTGGAGGGCGAATCGCTGATCATGGCCATCAAGGACGTGGCGGTCTCCAGCGGTTCTGCCTGCACCTCGGCAAGCCTGGAGCCGTCCTACGTGCTGAAGGCGCTGGGGCGCAGCGACGAATTGGCGCACAGCTCGATCCGGTTTACCATCGGGCGGTTCACCACCGAGGAAGAGATCGACTACACCATCGATCTGGTTAGCCGCAAGATCGCCAAACTCCGTGAACTCTCCCCGCTTTGGGAGATGTACAAGGAGGGCATCGATCTCAACTCCGTCCAGTGGGCTGCCCACTGAACCCAACAAGTCAGATAGCAAGCGAAGGAGCGAGTCATGGCATACAGCGACAAAGTTCTCGATCACTACGAAAACCCGCGCAACGTGGGTTCCTTCAACAAGGATGACGAGTCGGTGGGCACCGGCATGGTGGGCGCCCCCGCCTGTGGCGACGTCATGAAGCTGCAGATCAAAGTCAACAAGGATGGCATCATCGAGGACGCCCGCTTCAAGACCTACGGCTGCGGCTCGGCCATTGCTTCGAGCTCGCTCGTCACCGAATGGGTGAAGGGCAAGACCCTCGATGAGGCGCTGCAGATCAAGAACACCCAGATTGCCGAGGAGCTGGCGCTGCCGCCGGTGAAAATCCACTGTTCCATCCTGGCAGAGGACGCCATCAAGGCGGCGGTGGCGGACTACAAGCGGAAACACGGCCTGGACACCACGCCCCAGGAAGCCGCGGCCAACGAGTGAAGCCATTCACGGGGGAAAGCACCAAATGGCCATCACCTTGACGGAAAAAGCGGCAAACCATGTGAAGAACTTCCTGGCCAAACGGGGCAAGGGCGTGGGCCTGCGGCTGGGCGTGCGCACCACCGGCTGTTCCGGACTGGCCTATGTACTGGAATTCGCCGACGAGGTGCGTCCCGAGGACCAGGAATTCGAAAGCCATGGCGTGAAGGTGTACGTGGACCCCAAAAGCCTGGTCTATCTCGACGGCACCGAGCTCGACTATGCGCGCGAGGGGCTGAACGAGGGTTTCAAGTTCAACAACCCCAACGTGAAGGACACCTGCGGCTGCGGCGAATCCTTCAACGTCTGAGCCTTCCTCGCGACACTCGCGCCACGCCGGCAGGCCCGTGGGCGAGCCCGCCCCTTGAGGGGTGAAGCTTTCGCCCAAGCCGCGCAGGAAGCACGGCGCCCCGGCGCAGACACACCGGTACCCATGATCGATTTCTCCCGCAATTACTTCGAGCTCTTTGGCCTGGCGCCGGCCTTCGCCATCGATGGCGCGCGTCTTGAGCAGGCCTTTCGCGACCTGCAGGCGCAGGTGCACCCGGACCGCTTTGCCCACGCCACGGAGACGGAAAAACGGCTGTCCATGCAGTGGGCCACCCACATCAACGAAGCCTACCAGACCCTGAAGAACCCCGTTGCCCGGGCGCGTTATCTGCTCTCCCTGCACGGCGTGGACACGGCGGAGGAGACCAACACCGTCATGCCGGCGGACTTTCTCATGGCCCAGATGGAATGGCGTGAAGCCATCCAGGAGGCGCGGCAGGCCGGCGAGATCGGCGAGCTCGATCATCTGGCGGGCAAGCTCCGGCGGGAAATGCACGCCCTGGAAGACGAACTTGCCCGCGACATCGACGAAGCGCACGATTACGTGCACGCCGCCGCCACCGTGCGTAAACTCCGCTTTTTGGAAAAACTCCGGGAAGAAATCCACGCCGCCCTCGAAGCCCTGGAAAGCTAGCCCGCAAAGGACAAGCCATGGCACTGCTGCAGATCGCCGAACCCGGCATGAGTACCGCGCCCCACCAGCACCGGCTGGCGGTGGGCATCGACCTGGGCACCACCAATTCCCTGGTGGCCACGGTGCGCAGCGGGCTCGCAGTGGTGATCAACGACGAGCAGGGCAGAAGCCTGCTGCCTTCGGTGGTGCGCTATTTTCCGGACGGCAGCACCGAGGTGGGTTATGAGGCCCAGATGCACCAGTGCGCCGATCCGAAGAACACCATCGTCTCCGTCAAGCGCTTCATGGGCCGGGGTCTCAAGGACATTCCCCATGCCCATGAGCTACCCTACCAGTTCGTGGATGCGCCGGGCATGGTGCAGTTTCGCACCGTGGCCGGGGTGAAAAGCCCGGTGGAGGTGTCGGCGGAGATTCTCAAGGTGCTCCGCCGCCGCGCGGAAAAGGCCCTGGGTGGTGAGCTGGTGGGCGCCGTGATCACCGTGCCCGCCTATTTCGACGATGCCCAGCGGCAGGCCACCAAGGATGCAGCGCGGCTGGCCGGCCTCAACGTGCTGCGCCTTCTCAACGAGCCCACGGCGGCCGCCGTGGCCTACGGCCTGGACAACGCCTCGGAGGGCATCTACGCCGTCTATGACCTGGGTGGAGGCACCTTCGACATTTCCATCCTACGGCTAGAGAAGGGCGTATTCGAGGTGCTCGCCACCGCCGGCGATTCCGCCCTCGGTGGTGATGATTTCGACCGCCGCATCTACTGCTGGGTGCTGGAACAGGCCCACCTGTCCGCCCTCAACGCGGAAGACAACCGGCTGCTTCTGACCAAGGCGCGGGAGGTGAAGGAGGAGCTCACCTTCCACCCGGAAACCCGTTTCACCGCCGTGCTTTCCACCGGCGAGACGGTGGACCTCGTGCTCACCAGTGAGCGCTTCGCTGAACTGACGCGCAGTCTCGTGCAGAAGACCCTCATTCCCGTGCGCAAGGCGCTGCGGGATGCGGGCCTCACCCCGCAAGACATCAAGGGCGTGGTCATGGTGGGCGGGGCAACGCGCATGCCACCGGTGCAGCGCGCCGTAGCCGAATTCTTCGGCCAGGAACCCTTAAACAACCTGGACCCCGACAAGGTGGTGGCCCTCGGGGCGGCCATTCAGGCCAACATCCTCGCCGGCAACAAGGCCGACGACATGCTCCTCCTCGACGTGATCCCCCTTTCCCTGGGCATCGAAACCATGGGGGGGTTGGTGGAGAAAATCATCCCCCGCAACTCACCCATCCCCATCGCCCGTGCCCAGGACTTCACCACCTTCAAGGATGGCCAGACCGCAATGAGCTTCCACGTGGTGCAGGGGGAACGGGAGCTGGTCAGCGAATGCCGGTCGCTGGCCCGATTCGAGTTGCGCGGCATCCCCCCCATGGTGGCGGGCGCGGCACGGGTGCGCGTCACTTTCCAGGTGGATGCCGACGGCCTGCTGTCGGTCTCGGCCCGGGAACAGACCTCCGGGGTGGAGGCGGCCATCACGGTCAAACCCTCCTACGGCCTCACCGACGAGGAGATCACCCGCATGCTCACCGCTTCCCGCGAGCATGCCGCCGATGATATGCTGGCCCGGGCGCTGCGGGAGCAGCAGGTGGAAGGCCAGCGCATTCTCGAGGCGGTGCAGTCCGCCTTGGCCGCGGACGGGGCAACCCTCCTCGACGAGGCGGAGCGAGCGACGATCGAAGCCGCCATGGAAAACTTGCGCACCACCCTCGCCGGCGAAGACCACCGTGCCATCAAGGCCGCCATCGAGGCCCTCAACAAGGCGAGCGAAGGCTTCGCCGCGCGGCGCATGGATGCCTCCATCCGCAAGGCGCTGGCCGGCCAGAAACTCGCCGACATCCGCACCTGACGAAGAACCATGCCGCAACTGATCGTTCTGCCCCACGAGGAAATCTGCCCGGAAGGCGCCGTCATCGAGGCGACACCGGGCAAGACCATCTGCGACACCTTGCTTGAGAACGGCATCGAGATCGAGCACGCCTGCGAGAAGTCCTGCGCCTGCACCACCTGCCACGTGATCGTGCGGGAAGGCTACGAATCCCTGATCCCTCCCACCGAACAGGAGGAAGACCTGCTGGACAAGGCCTGGGGGCTGGAGCCCACCTCCCGCCTGTCCTGCCAGGCCATCATCATGAGCGACGATCTGGTCATCGAGATTCCCAAATACTCCATCAACATGGTGAAGGAAGGCCGCTGATGAAATGGACCGACGTGCGTGACATTGCCATTGCGCTGGCCGAGACCCACCCCGACGTGGACCCGTTGTCCGTGCGCTTCACCGACCTCCACCGGTGGGTGATGGCGCTGCCCGGCTTCGACGACGACCCCAACGCCTCCAACGAAAAAATCCTGGAAGCCATCCAGATGACCTGGCTGGAGGAAAGCCAGTAACCCCCTCCCCCCGGACCCCACCCCCGCCCAGACCACAATATCTTGTGTTTTTCCCCCAAGTGATACACTATAGCTCCGTTGGGGGACGGGGATGGCCGAGGAAAGCGACGTAGAACGGACCGAAGCGGCAACGGCCAGGCGCATTCAGCGTGCGCGGGAGGAAGGCCAGGTCGTCCGCTCCCGGGAGCTTTCCACCTTCGTGGAACTGCTCACCGCGGTGGGGGTGTTGATGCTCCTGGGCGACCATTTCCTCGCCAAACTGGCCCGCCTGATGGAAAGCGGCTTCACCCTGGACCGCGCCAGCATCTTCGATCCCCGGCTCATGCTCGTCCGCCTCTACGGCCAGTTCGTGGACGCCCTTTTTGCCTTCCTGCCCCTCATCGCCCTGCTGCTGGTTGCCGCCCTCATCACGCCGCTTTTGCTGTCCGGCTGGAACTTCACCTGGAAGCCCCTCGTGCCCAATTTCGCCCGCCTCAACCCGGTGGCGGGACTGCGGCGCATGTTCTCCCTCACCGGCCTCATGGAGCTCATGAAGGCGGTGGTGAAGAGCCTGCTCATCGGTGGGGTGGCCGTCTGGGCCATCTGGCAGTCCCTGGACAGCCTCTTTGGCCTGCCTGCTGAGCCGCTGGGGCAGGCGCTGCGCCATGTGGGCAGCCTGGTGGGGTGGACCGCGCTCATGGTGGTCGGTGCCTTCGTCTTCCTGGTCATCGCCGACGTGCCTTTCCAGTTGTGGGACTACGCGCGCAACCTGCGCATGACCAAGGAGGAGGTGCGCCAGGAGATCAAGGAAGCGGAGGGCGATCCCCAGATCAAAAGCCGCATCCGTGCGCTGCAGCGGGAGGCGGCCCGCCGTCGCATGATGGCGGAGGTGCCCAAGGCCCAGGTGGTGGTGACCAACCCCACCCGCTTCGCCGTCGCCCTGCGTTATGAGGAAAAGCGCATGGCGGCGCCGCAGGTGGTGGCCAAGGGCGCCGCCCTCGTCGCCCAGCGCATCCTGGAGCTGGCGGAGGAACATCGTGTGCCGGTGGTGCAGGCACCGCCCCTTGCCCGCGCCCTCTACCGCCACGCGGAAATCGGTGAGGAAATCCCGCAGCGCCTCTACACCGCGGTGGCCCAGGTGCTGGCCTACGTGTACCAGCTGCGCCAGGGCGCTTCTCCCCCCGAACCGCCGCGGGATCTGCCCGTGCCCCCCGACATGGACCCGCTGGCCGCTGAGGAGGCCGGGCGATGAACGCGCGCGCCGGCAGCCTGGATTGGACGGGCGGCATCACCCTCACCCGCCTGGCGGGGCCGCTGCTCGTGGTCATGATCCTGGCCATGATGATCCTGCCCCTGCCGCCCTTCCTCCTCGACGTGTTGTTCACCTTCAACATCGCCTTGGCGATGATCGTTCTCCTCATCAGCCTGTATGTGATGCGGCCGCTGGATTTTTCGGTGTTTCCCACCGTGCTGCTGCTCACCACCCTGTTGCGCCTCTCCCTCAATGTCGCCTCGACAAGGGTGATCCTGCTACAGGGCCACACCGGCGCCGATGCGGCGGGCAAGGTGATCGAGGCCTTCGGCCATTTCCTGGTGGGCGGCAATTACACCGTGGGGCTGGTGGTGTTCGTCATCCTCGTCATCATCAACTTCGTCGTCATCACCAAGGGCGCGGGGCGGATTGCCGAAGTGGCGGCGCGCTTCACCCTCGATGCCATGCCGGGCAAGCAGATGGCCATCGACGCCGACCTCAACACCGGCCTCATCGGCGAGGAGGAGGCGCGCCGGCGGCGCGCCGAAGTGGCCCGGGAGGCGGAGTTCTACGGGGCCATGGATGGTGCCAGTAAGTTCGTGCGGGGGGATGCCGTGGCCGGCATCATCATCATGGTGATCAACGTCGTCGGCGGCCTGCTGGTGGGGGTCTTCCAGCACGACCTGTCCCTCGCCCAGGCGGCCAACAACTACACCCTGCTCACCATCGGCGACGGCCTGGTGGCGCAGATTCCGGCTCTCATCATTTCCACTTCGGCGGGCATCGTCGTCTCCCGCGTCTCCGCCGAGCAGGACATGAGCGAGCAGCTCGTGCAGCAGATCTTCCAGCGCCCACAGGTGCTGATGCTCACCGCCGCCATCCTCGCCTTCCTCGGCATCATTCCCGGCATGCCCCACGTGGCCTTCCTGCTTCTCGCCGCTGCCTTGGGGGCGCTCGCCTGGTATCTCGGCCGGCGGGAGGAGGAAGCCGCCGCCCGCGAAGAGCAGATCCCGCCAACGCCGGCGCCGGAAACCCTGGAAGTGAGCTGGGACGATGTGCAGCCGGTGGACGCCCTGGGGCTGGAAGTGGGCTACCGCCTCATCCCCCTGGTGGACCGCAGCCAGGACGGCGAGCTTTTGCGGCGCATCCGCGCCATCCGCAAAAAATTCGCCCAGGACTGGGGCTTTCTCGTGCCCCCGGTGCATATCCGGGACAACCTGGAGCTGCGTCCCAACGCCTACCGCATCACCCTCAAGGGGGTGGAAGTGGGAAGGGGCGAGGCTTTCCCTGGCCAATTTCTCGCCATCAATCCCGGGCGCGTCCTGGGCACGCTGCCCGGCACCCCCACGCGGGACCCCACCTTCGGGCTTCCCGCGGTGTGGGTGGAGGCCAGCCTGCGGGAACAGGCGCAAACCTACGGCTACACGGTGGTGGATGCCAGCACGGTGATCGCCACCCATCTTTCCCAGGTGATGCAAAGCCATGCCGCGGAGCTCCTCGGCCGCGAGGAGGTGCAGCAGCTCCTCGACCACATCGCCAAGGAATCCCCCAAACTGGTGGAGGAAACGGTGCCCAAGCTGGTGTCCCTGAGCACCCTGCAGAAGGTGTTGCAGGGGCTCTTGGAGGAAGGGGTGCACATCCGCGACATGAAGACCATCCTCGACACCCTGGCCGATCACGCCCCCCGCACCCAGAACGTGGACGACCTCATCGCCGCCGTGCGGGTCGCCTTGGGCCGTTCCATCGTGGCCGGTCTCTTCCCCGGCACCGACGAGCTGCAAGTGATCGCCCTCGAGCCCCAGCTGGAACAGCTGCTGCTGCAGGCCACCCAGGTGGGCGAAGGTCAGGGACCGGGACTGGAACCGGGTCTTGCCGAGCGACTTCTCACCCGGACGCGCCAGGTGGTGCAGCAGCAGGAAGCCCAGGGGCTACCACCCGTGCTTCTGGTCCCGGCGCCGCTGCGGCCATTGCTGTCCCGCTTCCTGCGCCGGGTGGCGCCGCAGCTCAAGGTACTGTCCCACGCCGAAATTCCCGACACCAAGACCGTCAAGGTCACCGCCGTTTTGGGAGCTAGCGCATGATCGTGAAAAAGTTTTCCGCCCCCACCACGCGGGAAGCCCTGCGCCAGGTGCGCGACGTCCTCGGACCCGATGCCCTGATCCTCAGCAACCGGCCGGTTCCCGGCGGTGTGGAGATCATGGCCGTGGCCGAAGCGGATGTGGCCTCCCTGACCGGCGCCGTGCCCCCCTCGCGCCCTGCCGCCCGTCACGAGATTCCAGGCGTCACCGTGCCCCGCGCGCCGGCGGAAAAGCCCGCGCCACCGGCCAATGAAGCCGGCCCTTCCCCGACGGCGCAGCGCCCGCCAACGGCATCCCCGGCTCCGGAGGCCGTGGTGCAGAGCCTGGTACAGGAACTGAAGACCATCCGCATGATGCTGGAAGGCCAGCTTGCCGGTTTCGCCTGGAGCGAGCTCAAGGGCCGGGAGCCCTTCAAGCTGGAAGTGATGCGGGCGCTTCTGGCTGCGGGGTTCAGCCCCCTGCTTGCGCGCCAGTTGGTGGAGGCGATGCCGCGGGAACTCGACTACGAACGCGGACTGCGTTGGGCCAAGCTGGCATTGCAGCGTAATCTGCACTGTGTGGGCGCCGGCGATGACCTGATCGAGCAGGGCGGCGTCTATGCGCTGGTGGGCCCCACCGGCGTGGGCAAGACCACTACGGTGGCGAAGCTTGCCGCGCGCTCTACGCTCAAGCACGGGCCTTCACGCCTGGCCCTGGTCACCACCGACACCTACCGCATTGGCGCCCACGAACAGTTGCGCATCTACGGCAAGATCCTCAACGTGCCCGTTTTTTCCGTGAAGGACGAAACCGACCTGCAACTCACCCTGGCCGACCTCGCCGATCGGCATCTCGTCCTCATCGACACCGTCGGCATGAGTCAGCGCGACCGTCGCATCGCCCAGCAGATTGCCATGCTCTGCGGCCGCGGTCGCGAGGTGAAACGCCTGCTTTTGCTCGCTGCCACCGCCCACGGCAGCACCCTCGACGACGTGGTCACCGCCTACCGCGGTCATGGCATGGCCGGCTGTATCCTGACCAAGGTGGATGAAAGCTTAAGCCTCGGGCCCGTTCTGGATGTGGTCATCCGCCACCGGCTCACGGTGCACTTCCTCACCAATGGGCAGCGGGTCCCCGAAGACCTGCACCTCGCCCATCCCGGCTACCTCATCGACCGGGCTTTCCGGCCACCGCGGGAAGACCCCGCCTTCACACCCCGTGCGGAGGAGTTTCCCCTGGTTGCGGCGGCCGCCCTCTCCGTCGCGGAGGAAGGGGAAAACGCCATCCCGCAAACCTGGTAGGACAGGCCGCCGCAATGGGGCCCTTCGCCCACGATCAGGCAGAAGGTCTGCGGCGCCTGCTGCAACCGGATTTTTTGCGGGTGATCGCCTTCTGCGCCGCGCGGGAGGGAGTGGGGCGCACCGCCTTGGTGGAAAACCTCGCCCTCACCTTAGCCCGCCGCGGCCGCCGCGTGCTGGTGCTCTGCGATGCCCCTGAGCCACCGGTCGAGGAGGTCGCCCCACCGCCCCGCCATGACCTCACGACGGTGCTGCGGGGACAGAAGCGGCTCGCCGAAATCGTGCGTCATGGCGGCGAAGGCATCGGCTGGCTTGTCCTGGGGCAGGCCATGGAAGGCCTTGCCCGCCTCGATGCAAGCAGCCAGGAGGCCCTTGCCGCAGAGTTCGCTGCGCTGGCGGAGGCCACCGATTTCGCGCTGCTTCTGCCACGCGCGGGGGAAACCGCCTGTGCCCTGACACTCGCAGCGCAGGAAATTGTGCTCGTCACCACGCCAGAGGCCAGGGCCATCACCCTCACCTACGGCCTCCTCAAACGCCTCGCCCAAGGCTTTGCCTTGCGCCGCTTCCATCTGGTGGTGACGAAAGTCAAGGCTGGTTTGGACGGGCAGGCCATTTATAATAACCTTCAGCACACGGCCGGCCGCTTTCTCGGTGTGCGCCTCGACTGGCTGGGGAAGCTTGCCGCCGATGCGCAGGTGGGAAGGGCGCGGCGCCTGGGCCGCGGCGTGGTGACCGCGTTTCCCGACAGTGTCGCCACACAGGATTGCCGCGCGCTGGCGGAAGCCATGGAGGCATGGCCCCGTCCGGAGGGGGAGCTGGGCAGAGCCGAAAGCCTCTTTCACCGGCTGGTGACGGCAAGCCGGCTGGCAACGCTCTAAGGCGCCTGAGCGGCCGACAAGGGAGGCACCCAGCCGGCCGCTTTGGGAGCTCCCCGGGCTTTGCGCACCTGCCGGAAGGTTCCTTTGGGGCGGCTTCATTTGAGGTTTTCAGTTTGAAAAAAGAGGAATACGTCGAGAAATTCGCCCCGCTGGTCAAACGCATCGCCTACCATCTCATGACGCGTCTGCCGGCGAGCGTCCAGGTCGACGACCTCATCCAGGCCGGGCTGATCGGCTTGCTCGATGCCGCCGCCAACTACGATGGCACCCAGGGCGCGCAGTTCGAAACCTATGCCGTGCAGCGTATCCGCGGCGCCATGCTGGATGAGCTGCGGCATGCAGACTGGCTGCCGCGCACGGTGCGCAAGAATCTGCGCCAGATCGAAGCCGCCATCAGCAGACTGGAACAAAAGCTCAGGCGTCCCCCCACAGAAGCCGAGGTGGCGGCGGAACTGGGCGTCTCCCTTGCCGACTACCAGCAGATGCTCCTCGACGCGCGCGGCCACCAGCTCGTCTATTACGAGGACCTACAGGAAGCCGAAGGCGCCGATTTCCTCGAACGCCACCACGCCACCGACAGCGATGATCCCCTCCGCATGGTGGAAGACCGCGATTTCCGCCGGCAGCTCATCGAAGCGATCAAGGGCCTGCCGGAAAGGGAGCGCCTGGTCATGGCCATGTATTACGAACAGGACCTCAACCTGCGGGAGATCGGCGAGGTGCTGGGCGTGACGGAATCCCGCGTCTGTCAGCTGCACACCCAGGCGGTGGCGCGGTTGCGAGCGCGGCTGCGCGAATGGATCGAACCCCGCCGCTGACTTCCCCATGTGGCTTTTCTCCCCTTCCTTTTCTTCCGCCGCCTAGACCATCATGGATTTCATCAGCATCGTCGGCATCCTCCTCGCCGGCATCGCCATCATCGGTGGTCAGATTCTGGAAGGCGGGCATGTGGGCTCCCTGCTGCAGGTCACGGCCTTCGTCATCGTCATCGGTGGCACCGCCGGTGCGGTCATGCTGCAGAGCACCCTGCCCACCTTCCTGCGCGGCATGCGCATGGTCAAATGGGTCTTCGTGCCGCCGCCTCTCGCCGCCGATGCCCTCATCCAGTCCATCACCCAGTGGAGCACGACGGCGCGCAAGGGCGGGCTGCTCGCCCTGGAACCCGTGATCGATGAAATCGCCGACCCCTTCGTGAAAAAAGGGCTGCAGATGCTCGTCGATGGCGCCGAGCCGGAAACCCTGCGGGAGACGCTGCAACTGGAAATCGACGCCTATGAGGAACAGCAGCGGCAGGCGGCGCGGGTGTGGGAGTCCGCCGGCGGCTACGCGCCCACCATCGGCATCCTGGGTGCGGTGCTGGGGCTCATCCACGTCATGGAGAATCTCTCCGACCCCTCCAAACTGGGGGCGGGCATCGCCGTCGCCTTCGTCGCCACGGTCTATGGCGTGGGTTCGGCCAACCTGCTGTTTCTGCCCATTGCCAACAAACTGAAGGGTATCATCGCCCGCGAGATCACCCTGCGCCACATGCTGGTGGAAGGCCTGGTCTCGGTGGCCAATGGGGAAAACCCGCGCCTCATCGAGCGCAAGCTGCGCGGCTTCCTGGCTTAGGGCCTCAAGAAAGCGGGGGGTGCGCCGATAAGGGTTTACATCCCCTTGCGAGGGGGACGCAAACAGGGCTGCCCACAGCAAGCCTCCGCTTCCCCAAGGGACCAAACCGCCGGACTTCCATGCGCCGCAAAAAACATCAGGACCACGAAAACCTCGAACGCTGGCTGGTTTCCTACGCCGATTTCATCACCCTGCTCTTTGCCTTCTTCGTGGTGATGTACGCCATCTCCTCCATCAACGAGGGCAAGTATCGCGTCCTGTCGGATGCCCTGCTCAACGCCTTCCGCAATGCGCCCTCCTCCCTCAACCCCGTCGAATTCGAAACCCGGCTCTCCCCCGGCACCGGCACGCAGCCCATCAAAGCGGCGCCGGTGAAGAAACCGGATGCCGAAGTGGATCCGCGCCTGCGCAAACAGACGGAAAACATGAAACGCATTGCCCAGGATTTGCTGCAGGTGATGGCGCCCCTGGTCAAGGAAGGGCAGGTGCGCGTCACCCAGAGCCAGCGGGGGGTGACCATCGAAATCAATGCCGCAGTGCTGTTTCCGCCCGGCTCCGCCACCCTGCAGGGGGAACCGGTGAAGGTGCTTTCCGCCGTGGCCCAGATCCTCGCCCGCATCCCCAACAAAATCCAGGTGGAGGGACACACCGACGACACCCCCATCAACACCCCCCTCTATCCTTCCAACTGGGAGCTGTCCACCGCCCGCGCCGCCAGCGTGGTGCGACTGTTCGAGGCCAACGGCGTGAGTCCCGACCGCTTGGTGGCGGTGGGCTACGCCGCCAACCGGCCTCTGCTGCCCAACACGGACGAACAGAACCGGGCACGCAACCGCCGCGTCACCATGCTGGTCATTGCCGAAACACCGGAAAAGGTGAAGGACATTCCCATCGCCGGGGTGTTGGGCGAAGGCAACGGCAAGGCCGGCGAGTGAAGTCGCGTGTCAGGCCTTGCCCAAGCGGCGGCCGGAGGAAGCGCCACAGGGCTGGCCGTCGGGCCCGTAGAAGGGTGGCAGCGAGGGCGCGGCACCGCGGAGGATGGCAAGGGCCTGCTGGTTGTGCTTTAGCCGCACCGTGATCAGGGCGCCGTTTTCCTCGTTAAGGGTACGCGCTGCCCGCGCGGCGTCGAGGAGTTCCTGCCAGAGGGTGAGCACAGTGCGGCCCGTCGCCCCGTCGAGCTTTCTGCACCAGGCCTCGATGCCCGCCAGGTCGGTGGCACCGGTGTGGGCGCGCAACGCCTGGTTGCGTGCCTCCCCCAGCCGGCCTAGCCGCATCACCTCTGCCGATTTGCGTTGGGCAATCGCCAGCAGCGCGTCCGGGTCCCGGCCTTCGAGAGCAGTTCGTTCCTCCTTGAGGAGATCGAGAAAGGCGCGATAGCCATCCCGTTCCTCCCGCAGCAGCGGGAGCAGGGCATCAACGATGGGTTGGCCGGACATGGCGCTAGCCCTTGCGGGAGAGCACCATTTCCTTGACCGTGGCGATGAGCCGGTCGGCGATGGCGTCCGGGTTCACCCTGAAGCGGCCTTCGGCGATGGCCTGTTTGATGGCCTCGACCCGTGCCGTGTCCACCACTTCCACCTGTTCCAGCTTGCTCTCCAGTGCCTGCAACTGGGCGGACAGGGGCGTGATGTCCACTTTCTCCGCGGACGAGGAGGAACCAGAAGAAGCCCGCTTCGCCCCGCCGGCGCCCGATTTTTTGGTCGTCGCCTGCGTGGCCTGGGGCTTGCCCACCGGCTTGGAAGAGTTGTCGATTTTCAAGGCATGTCCCTTCGCTGATGAGTGAGCGGGACCACCGCCCGCCTTGGCTAGAATTTCGACTGTCGGCAGCGAAACTTGAGCCAAAGGCATGACAAAGCTGCAATCGCTCATCCGGCACAAAGCCGCCATCCACAAGGCTTTTGGCCCGGCCCCGGCCTCGACTCCGGGACCAGGCAACGGCCGGGCTGACCCCCACAGTGTACCACCAAGCGCCGCGGGGGACGCTAGAAGGCCACCTCCACGCTGCCATCCGCCCGGGCGGTGCCGGTCACCGTCTGGCCGCTTGAGGTGCGCACCTGCACGGTCTGACCCGCAGCGGCATTGGTGAGGGCGCGGCCTTCCGAAGTGACGCGGAATCCCCCCCCTTGGGCGATGAGCTTCACCACCTGACCCTGGCGGATGACCAGGGGCGCCTTCAGCATGTCCTGCCGCAGGGGGTAGCCCGGCATCAGGCCCACATTCAGCACCTGCCCCATGGCCTGCGCCGGATCCGTGAGCACGCCCGGTGGCAGTCGGGTCAAATCCTGGGTCTGTAACGACAGGTCTTCCGCGGTCAGGGTGCGTCCGGCACTCAAGGGCCGAGCCGCCACCACCACCGGTGCCTGGATGCGCACGGTGACGGGGACATAGGCGGTCCAGTTCGCCCCCGCCACGCACCGCACCCCCACATTGGCCTGTCCCCAAAGACGCACCCCCGCGGGGAGAAAAGCCTCCAGCCGCTGGCAGCGGGGCAGATTGAGGCCTCTATCGAGCTCCCCCACCTCCACGCTGATCTGCCCCGGCTGGCCGGCGAGCTGCTGGAACACGAATTGCTCCACCACGTGGCGCACCGAAGGCGGAGGCATTTCGGCCTGCGCCATGCCGGCAGCAACAAGCCAGGCGAGCTGACAGCATGCCCACACCTGGGCTAAAGTTGGACGCGCGGCCCGCCGAAATAAAAAACACGACCTCCTTCGCACGCAAAGATTGTAGCAGTTCACGCCCACGGCGACCGAAGCATGCCTCCTTCGAACAACCCCACCGAGCTTGCCCGGGAAACCCTGAAACAGCTCGCCGCCCGGCGCATTGCCCCCACACCGGAGAATTACCAGCGCATCTATCGGGAACTGGCGGGCTTGGCACCGCAAACTGCCGCGGCGGAAGGGGTGGAGGAAAATCTGGCCCGCGTGCTGGAGAACCTTGCCCGCCGCCTGCCGGCGCAGGGTGGGCCGCTGCGCCAGCTCGCCAAGGCGGTGGAGGAGCGCAACTGGGAGGCGTTCACCACCACGCTGGAGGGCCTCGTCCAACCCCGTGGCGAGGCGCAGGCCAACTGGGCAGAGATCATCCGCGAGCTCATCCGCCAGTGGGACCTGAAACAGCCGGGTCTCACCACCCTGCGCAAGAAAGAGGCCCTGGAGCGGGTGCTGATCAACTTCGGCCGCAATGGGGAGGAGCTTGCGGTCAAGCTTGCCGCTTTGAGCCGTGCCTGGGCGGAAGGCGCCGCGGTGGCCAGCGACATCGAACTTGCGGCCCCCGCTGAACCTGCTGCCGAGCCGGCGGCAGACCGCCGGGGTTTGCCGGTAAACGTCGCCGCAGCGGAGGATCTGGCCGCCTCCCTGGCGGAGCTCCTCGCCCAGGCCCTCCTCCAGGGCGTGCGCCCGCGTCTCGGTCATCTGCCGGCGCTGGCGCGCGAGGCCGAGCGCCTTGCCGACGAGGCACGCGTCGCCCGCAGCCCGGAAGCCTTCGCCGCCCTGGCCCGGTCAATGCGGCAGTTCTGGATCCAGGTGGAACTGCAGACCGAGGCCGAAACGGGCGTCATCGAAGGACTGAAGCGCCTGCTTGAGCTCGTCATCGATAACATCGGCGAGCTTTTGCTGGACGACCAATGGCTGCGGGGGCAGCTCATCGTGGTGCAGGAAATCATCCGCCAGCCCCTCGATAGCCGGGTGATTGCCGATGCCGAGAAGCGGTTCAAGGAAGTCATCTTCAAACAGAGCACCCTCAAGCACAGCCTCAACGAGGCCAAGGCCACCCTGAAGAATCTGGTCACCGTCTTCATCGAACGCATCGGCGAGATGTCGGAAAGCACCGGCGGCTACCACAGGAAGATCGAGCGTTACACGGAAATCCTGAGCAACACCGAGGACCTGCCCACCCTCAACCAGGTGCTGCAGGACATCCTCGCCGACACGCGCAGCCTGCATCTGGACATGATCCGCTCCCACGACGAACTGGTGGCGGCGCGGCAACAGGTGGAGGCGGCGGAGGCCCGCATCCGTCAACTGGAGGCGGAACTGGAGCAGGTGTCAGACCTCGTCTATCAGGATTACCTCACCGGCGCCCTGAACCGCCGCGGCCTGGAAGACGCCTTCGCCCGGGAATTCGCCCGTTCCGAGCGCCACGGTACGCCCCTTTCCATTGCTCTCCTCGACGTGGACCATTTCAAACGCCTCAACGACACCTATGGACACGAGGCAGGCGACCAGGCGCTGCGGCATCTGGCGCAGGTAATCAAGGCAATCCTGCGGCCCAGCGATACCGTTGCCCGTTACGGCGGAGAGGAATTCGTCATCCTCTTTCCCGACACCACGCTTGAGGAGGCCGTGAAAATCATGACCCGCCTGCAGCGGGAGCTCACCAAACGCTTCTTCCTCCACGACAACCAGCGCATCCTCATCACCTTCAGCGCCGGCGTGGCCCAGCGAGAAGGGCGTGAATCCGCCGACTCGCTTTTGAGCCGCGCCGACGAAGCCCTCTATCGGGCCAAGCAGGCCGGGCGCAACCGGGTCTTTGCCGCCCCAGCCGGCAACGCCACCGCCTGAGCCGGCAAACTTTGCCGGCCGCCCTTGCCGTTTTTCTTCCGCCCCGCCACAAACCCCCATCCAGAAGTGGAAAACCCGCCGCGGCCATGACCTCCGCCGCCTGGCACGCTTGCTGCTAGTGCTCTCGCAGCCAAGAGACAAAGAGGACCGCCATGATCGGCAAACTGGAACACGCATTCGATGACTATGCGGTTGCGCTCAAGCTGCGGAGTTACCGCCAGCAATTGCTGGCCTCCAACATCGCCAATGCCGATACGCCCCATTACAAGGCGGTGGACATCGACTTCGGCCAGGCCTTGCACCAGGCCCTGGCGGGCTCGGCGCTTCGCACCACCCATCCGCGCCATCTTACGGCAAGCAACAGCGGGCCCTTTGGCGTAGCGGTGCTCTATCGCACCGACGTGCAGGGCAACATCGACGGCAATACCGTGGACATGGACCGGGAGCGTGCCCAGTTTGCGGAAAACGCCCTGCGCTATGAAGCCCTCGTGCGCCTGCTCAACGTGGAAATCCAACACCTCAAGGCCGCCCTGCGCACCCAGTGAGGCACGCCCATGTCCCTTTTCAATGTCTTCAACATCGCCGCCAGCGCCCTGACCGCACAGTCCCAGCGCCTCAACGTGGTGGCAAGCAACCTGGCCAATGCGGAGAGTGCCACCAGCGCCAATGGCGGCCCCTACCGGGCCAAACAGGTGGTCTTCCAGGCCATCCCCCTAAGCGGTGCGGGTCTCAGCCAGGGCGCGGCGGTGGTGGTGCGGGAGGTGGTGGAAGATCCCTCTCCCCTGCGCCGGGTCTATGATCCCCGCCATCCCGCCGCCGACCGGGATGGCTATGTCACCTATCCCAACGTCAACGTGGTGGACGAGATGGTGAACATGATTTCCGCCTCCCGCTCCTACCAGAACAACGTGGACGTCATGAACACCGCCAAAACCATGATGCTCAAGCTGCTGACCCTGGGTCAGTGAAAGGATGGATGATGACTGCCATCAACCCGCTTGCTGCCACGACACCCGGTTCCAGCGTGCGCCCCACTGACACCGTGGTCGCCACCGAGGACCGGTTCCTGAAGCTCCTCATTGCCCAGATGCGCAACCAGGATCCCTTGAACCCCCTGGACAATGCCCAGGTCACCTCGCAGATGGCCCAGCTTTCCACGGTCACCGGCATCAACAAGCTCGCCCAGCTTCTGCAATCCCTGAGCGCCAGCTTCAACACCGCCCAGTCCCTGCAGGCGGCAGGCATGATTGGCCGCGGGGTGCTCACCGAGGGCAGCCTCCTTTTGCTGACGGGCGGCAGGGCCCTGGCCGGTTTCGAGCTCGCCGGCCCCGCCGACCATGTCCTGGTGCAGATCAAGGACGGCAACGGCCAGCTCGTCTATGCCAATGACCTGGGGCCGCAGCCGGCGGGCATGAATGTCTTCCAGTGGGATGGCCTCCGTGATGACGGGACCGCTGCCGCCGAGGGCACTTACCGCTTCGAAATCCAGGCCACGCAAAACGGCCAGCCGGTGACCGCGACCCGCTTCAGTCACGGCACGGTGACCAGCGTGAGCCTCGACCGGGACAACGTGGAACTCAATTTGCTTGGGCTGGGGTCGGTGACCCTGAGCCAGATCAAACAGATCATGTAGCCGAGCCGAGAAGGAGAACACCATGAGCTTCCAGCAAGGACTTTCCGGACTGAATGCCGCGGCCAAGAGCCTGGATGTGATCGGTAACAACGTAGCCAACGCCTCCACCGTCGGCTTCAAGGCCTCCCAGGCGCAGTTCGCCGATGTCTATGCCGCCTCCCTCGCCGGCGCGACGGGACTTGCCGCGGGCATCGGCACCAAGGTGGCCACCATCGCCACCCAGTTCACCCAGGGCAACATCACCATCACCAACAATCCCCTGGACATCGCCATCAATGGCAAGGGCTTTTTCCGGGTGGATCAGCAGGGCACCATCTACTACACCCGCAATGGCCAGTTCCAGTTGGACAAGGACGGCTACATCGTCACCGCCGCCGGGGAGAAACTCACCGGTTACGCCGCCAATTCCCTGGGCCAGATTCTGCCCGGCGCGCTGGTGAATCTGCAGCTTTCCCAGGCCGACATTGCCCCCTCCGCCACTGCCAATGCCAATGTGCTGGTGAATCTGGATTCGCGGCAGACGCCGCCCACCAACCCGTTCAACTATCTGGACCCCACCACCTACAACAGCTCCACCTCCATGACCCTCTACGACAGCCTGGGCAATGCGCAGACCTACACCTTCTATTTCCGCAAGACGGCAAGCAATACCTGGGAGGTCTACACCAGCCTGACCAACCCGGCGGGCACCACCACCCTGCTCAGCCCCACACCCACCACCACGCTCAACTTTGATACGGCAGGCGCGCTGACAGGCTGGACGCCGACGGCGATCACCATCCCCGCCGGCACCCTGGGCACAGGGGCGGCCGCCCTCAATTTCACTCTGGATTTCACCGGCTCCACCCAGTTCGGCAGTCCCTTCTCGGTGAATGCCATCACCCAGGATGGCTACACCTCGGGACGCCTGACCGGTTTTGCCATTGATGACAAAGGCGTGATCCAGGCCCGCTATTCCAATGGCCAGAACAAGCCGCAGGGTCAGGTGGTGCTGGCCAACTTCACCAATCCCCAGGGCCTGCAGCCCCTGGGCAACACCCTCTACGCCGAAACCGCGGCTTCCGGTCAACCCCTGGTGGGGGCACCGGGCACAGGCAGCCTGGGCGTGGTGCAGTCCTCCGCCACCGAGGATTCGACGGTGGACCTCACCGCGGAGCTGGTGGCCATGATCACCGCCCAGCGGGTGTACCAGGCCAATGCGCAAACCATCAAGACCCAGGACGCCGTGCTGCAGACCCTGGTCAACCTGCGCTAAGCGCTGAACCATGGACCGCCTCATTTATCTCGCCATGACTGGGGCCCGCAACGTGCTGGCGCAGCAGGCCACCAACAGCCACAACCTGGCCAATATCAGCACACCGGGCTTCCGGGCGCAGCTCGACGCCTTCCGCGCCGTGCCCGTGGTGGGCGCGTTGCTGCCCACCCGCACCTATGCGGTGGATGCCACGGTGGGAACGGATTTCCGGCCCGGTGTCATCCAGACCACGGGGCGGCCTCTGGATGTGGCCATCAATGGCCGCGGCTGGATCGCCGTGCAGGCGCCGGATGGTTCCGAGGCCTATACCCGCAATGGCAGCCTGCAGCTCACCGCCAATGGCGTGCTGCAGACCCGGGACGGTTTCAATGTGCTTTCGGATGCTGGCCCCATTTCCGTGCCGCCGGATACGGAGCTCACCATCGCCAAGGACGGCACCCTGTCGACGGTGCCCGGCACCAATCAGAAAAACCAGCTCACCGAGGTGGGACGCATCAAGCTGGTCAACCCGCCGGAGGGCGACCTGGTGCGGGGCGAGGATGGCCTGTTCCGGTTGGCCAACGGGGGACGTGCGCCAGCCGATGACACGGTGTTCCTGCACGTGGGGGCGCTGGAGACCAGCAACGTGAATCCGGCGGAAATCCTGGTGAGCCTCATCTCCCTGCAGCGTCAGTTCGACATGCAGATGAAGCTTTTGCAAAACGCCGAACAGAATGCCGCCAAGGCCGCGGCCCTGCTCAACCTCAATGGATAACGCATCATGATTCGTTCCCTCTGGATCGCCAAGACCGGGCTCGATGCCCAGCAGCTCAACATCGACGTGGTCGCCAACAATCTCGCCAACGTCAGCACCACCGGCTTCAAGCGCAGCCGTGCCGTGTTCGAGGACCTGCTCTACCAGACCCTGCGCCAGCCCGGGGCGAAATCCTCCCAGCAGTCGGAGATTCCCTCCGGCCTGCAACTGGGTACCGGGGTGCGCCCCATCGCCACGGAACGCATCTTCACCCAGGGCAACCTCACCCAGACGGGCAACCCCCTCGACCTCGCCATCAACGGCAACGGCTTTTTCCAGATCACCCTGCCCGATGGCACGACGGCCTACACCCGCGATGGGTCTTTCCAGATCAACAGCCAGGGTCAGTTGGTGACGGCAAGCGGCTACACCGTTGCGCCGGCCATCACCATCCCCGCCAACACCTTGAGCATCACCGTGAGCCCTGACGGCATCATTTCCGTGCAGCAGGCGGGCAATCCCACACCGGTGCAGGTGGGCCAGCTGCAACTGGCGAGTTTCATCAATCCCGCCGGTCTGCAAGGCATGGGGGAAAACCTCTATCTGGAAACCGCCGCCTCCGGCGCGCCCTCCACCAACACGCCCGGCACCAACGGGCTGGGCGTGCTCAACCAGGGCTACCTGGAAACCTCGAACGTCAATGTGGCGGAGGAACTGGTGAAAATGATCGAGGCGCAGCGGGCCTTCGAACTCAATTCGCGCGCCATCACCGCCTCCGACCAGATGCTGCAGCGCCTAGCGCAACTGTGAGGTGACACCATGAAACGCCTGCTTCTCCTCGCCGCCTTTCTGACCACCGCCTGCAGCACCGTGCCCCCCACCAACGTGCACCAGCCCATGACGGCGCGGCCCGCGCCGGCAGCGGCCCCGGAGAGAACCGATGGCGCCATCTATTCCGCCAATACGGCGCTTTCCCTCTTCGAGATGAAGCGGGCACGCAATGTGGGCGACATCCTCACCATCCAGATCAACGAGAAGACGGCGGCGACGAAGAAAGGCAATAGTTCCGCCAGCCGCCAGAGCAGCAATGCGGTCAGTGTACCCACCATCCTCGGTCTGCCCGGCAAGTCCTTCCAGGGCATGGAGTTGTCCACTTCCGGCAACCACAAATTCGAAGGCAAGGGAGAAAGCAACAGCAGTGACACCTTCACCGGCACCATCACGGTGACGGTGATCGAGGTGCTGCCCAACGGCAATCTCCTGGTCTCCGGGGAGAAACAACTGGGCATCAACCAGGGCACGGAATACATCCGCTTCTCCGGCGTGGTGGATCCTGCCACCATTGGCTTCGGCAACACCGTCTCCTCCACCCAGGTGGCGGATGCCCGCATCGAGTACCGGGGCAGCGGCTATGTGGACGAGGCCCAGATCATGGGCTGGCTCGCCCGCTTCTTCCTCACCTTCCTGCCCTTCTGAGGAGGCCATGCCATGGCGACCCGTCGCATCCTCATCCTCCTGCTCCTCACCTTTTTGCCGGCCCTTGCCGCGGCGGAACGCATCAAGGATCTGGCCATGGTGCAGGGGGTGCGCAGCAATCAGCTCATCGGTTACGGCCTGGTGGTGGGGCTGGACGGCAGCGGCGACCAGACCACCCAGACGCCGTTCACGGTGCAAAGCATCGCCAACATGCTGACCCAGCTCGGCGTGAACCTGCCGCCCTCGGTGGCGGGAGGCCTGCAACTCAAGAACGTCGCCGCGGTGATGGTCACGGCGAGCCTGCCGCCCTTTGCCAAGCCGGGGCAGACCATCGACGTGACCGTCTCCTCCCTCGGCAATGCGAAAAGCCTGCGCGGTGGCACCCTGCTCATGACGCCCCTCAAGGGTGCCGACGGGCAGGTCTATGCCATCGCCCAGGGCAATGTCCTGGTCAGCGGAGCCGGCGCCGCGGCGGCGGGCAGCAGTGTCACCGTCAACCACCTGAGCGCGGGGCGCATTCCCGCCGGCGCCACCGTGGAACGCGTCGTGCCCACGCCCCTGGGCCAGGGGGACGTGGTGCATCTGGAGCTCAACCAGGCCGACTTCACCACCGCCAACCGCGTCGTGCAATCCATCAACAACGCCTTCGGCCCCGGCATGGCGACAGCCCTGGACGGGCGCCTCATCCAGGTGCGCGCCCCCCGCGAGGCCAGTGCCCGGGTGGCCTTCCTCGCCCAGGTGGAGAACCTCAACGTGATCGGCGGCGATGCCCCGGCCAAGGTGGTGCTCAACGCCCGCACCGGCTCGGTGGTCATGAATCAGGCCGTGCAGGTGGACACCTGCGCCGTGGCCCATGGCAATTTGTCGGTGACCATCACCAGCGAGCCCCGCGTGAGTCAGCCCGCGCCCCTGGCCGGCGGTCAGACCGTGGTCACCGAGCAGGCGAGAATCGAGGTGAAAGCGGAAAAAGGCAATCTCGTCACCATCCCCACCAGTGTCAATCTCGCCGAAGTGGTGAAGGCTTTGAATGCGGTGGGGGCCACCCCCCAGGACCTGCTCGCCATCCTGCAGGCGATGAAGGCGGCGGGTGCCCTGCGCGCCGAACTGGAGATCATCTGATGCTTCCCCTCGCCGATGCCCCTTTGCTTGCCGCCGACCCGCGGGCGATCACCGCCCTGCGGCGCAAGGCGACGGTGGAGGAGACCTCCAGCCTGAAGGACATCGCCCGAGAATTCGAAAGCCTTTTTCTCGAGCTCATGCTCAGAAACATGCGCGCCAGCATCCCGGGCGGTCCCCTGGACAGTGAGGCCACCCGCCTCTATCGCGAACTGGCGGATCAGCAGCTTGCCCGCAGCCTCGTTCAGTCGGGCAAGGGGCTGGGGCTTGCCGATAAACTCGCCGCCCAGCTGCAGGCCCAAACCCGCGCGCCCCATGCGCCTGCGGCCTCACCGGAGGCATTGCCCCTGCGCCGGCAGCCCCCAGCCCCTCCCGTAAAGGGTGAGTTGCCGGGCAGCGACATCACTCCCCTCCTTCCAGCCGCGCCGCGCCCGGCGACGGCAAAGGCCTTCGTCGAGGCAGTCTGGGAGCCGGCTGTGGCCGCAGCGCGTCAGGTCAGGGTTCCCCCAGCCTTCCTGGTCGCCCAGGCGGCGCTGGAATCCGGTTGGGGACAGCGGCAAATACGGCTGCCCGATGGGCGCGCAAGTCACAATGTGTTCGGCATCAAGGCCGGGGCAGACTGGTCCGGTCCCAGTGTGGAGGTCACCACCACGGAATACGAAAACGGCCTGCCCAGGCTCCGCACGGCCCGCTTCCGCGCCTACTCCTCCTATGCCGAAGCCTTCGCCGACTATGCGCGGCTTTTGACCCAATCCCGCCGCTACGCGGCCGCCGTGGGCGCCGCCGACTTTGCCACCTTCGCCAGGGCCTTGCGGGAGGCGGGCTATGCCACCGATCCGGCCTATGAAGAGAAGCTTGCGCGGGTGATGACGAGCAGCCTGTTCCGGGAGGCCCTGGCGTGATTCAAGAAATCCCCCGCCCTGCCGTTAACCCAATGGTCGAAACCGGGCAGAGCCCGGTCTCGACGGGAGACCGGTCATGACCAGCAGCATCATCGATATCGGCGTGCGTGCCCTCAACGTGGCCCAATATGGCCTGGTGACCACCCAGCACAACATCGCCAATGTGAACACCCCGGGCTTTCACCGGCAACAGATCACCCAGTCCACCCTTCTTCCCTTCAGCACCGGCGCCGGCTGGCTGGGCCAGGGGGCGAAGGTGGACACCGTCAAGCGCATCTACAACGAGTTCCTGGACAACCAGGTGCTGGCGGCCACGGCCCAGAGCGCCTTTTTCGACACCTATTCCTTCCAGGTGCGCCAGGTGGACAACCTCCTCGGCGACCCCGACTCGGGGCTCGCGCCGGCGTTGCAGCAGTTCTTCACCGCCGTCCATACCGTGGCCAACGATCCCGCCTCGGTGCCGGCGCGCCAGCTCATGCTTTCCAGCGCGGAGGCCCTCGTCGCCCGCTTCCATGCGCTGGATGAGAGACTGCAGGGCATCCGCCAGGGGGTGAACACCCAGCTTGCCGCGGTGACGGCGGAAATCAATAGCTACGCCAGCCAGATCGCCCAGATCAACGAGAAAATCGTGCTCGCCCTCAACACCAACCGGCAACCCCCCAACGATCTTCTCGATCAACGGGACCAGCTCATTGCCGAATTGAACGAGCGGGTCCGGGCCAGCGTGGTGAAACAGGACGACGGCACCTTCAATGTCTTCATCGGCAACGGCCAGCCCCTGGTGGTGGGACAGGTGGCCTTCCAGCTCGCCGCCGTCCGCTCGCCCCTCGATGCCGACAACCTGGAGGTGGTGCTCAAAGCGGGCAGCAGTGGACAGATTCCCCTCAATGAAAGCGACCTCACCGGCGGCCGCCTGGGCGGGCTGCTCGCCTTCCGGCGCGAAGTGCTGGAGGCGGCGCAGAACGGCCTGGGTCGCGTCGCTCTGGTGCTTGCCGAGACCTTCAACAACCAGCATCGCTTGGGGCAGGACCTGCTGGGTGCCCTGGGTGGCAATTTCTTCACCATTGCCAGCACTTCCCCCACGGCAAAGGCAAGCAGCAACAACACGGGGAGCGGCATTCTCACCGCCACCCTTGACACCACCAATGCCGGGGCTGCTGCACTCACCACGGGCAGCTACCGGCTCACCTACCGGTCCGGCACCAATGACTATCTGGTCGAGGATCTGCTCAACCACACGAGCAGCGTCGTTGCCCCGGGTACGCTGGCCACCGCCATCCCCGGCCTCGTGCTTTCCATGAGTGGCACCCCCAATGATGGAGACAGCTTCCTCGTGCTGCCCACCCGCTATGGCGCGCGGGATGTTTCTGTTGCCATCACCGACGTGAACCGGATCGCCGCCGCCGCCCCCATTCGAGCCCAGGCAAGCGCTTCCAACACGGGCAGCGGCACCATCACGCCGGGCACCGTGGATGCCACCAGCCAGCCGCCCCTCAATCCCAACCTGCTCCAGCCGGTGACCATCACCTTCACCAGTCCCACCACCTACGATGTCACGGGGACAGGAACGGGAAACCCCACGGGGCTGACCTACACACCAGGGGCCAACATCAGCTACAACGGCTGGATCGTCCAGATCAACGGCTCGCCGGCTGCCGGCGACACCTTCACCATCGGCCCCAACACGGGCGGCATCGCCGACGGCCGCAATGCGCTGGAGCTTGCCGCGCTGCAAATCCGCAACCTCGTTGCCGGCTTCACCGCCACCTATCAGGGCGCCTACAGCCAGATGGTGAGCGCGGTGGGCACGCGCTCCCAGGAAGTCCAGATCAACGCCAAGGCCCAGGCCGCGCTGCTCACCCAGACCAAACAGGCGCAGCAGGAGCTCTCGGGGGTGAATCTCGACGAGGAGGCGGCCAATCTGCTCCGCTACCAGCAGGCCTATCAGGCCGCGGCGAAGGTGATCCAGACCGGCAGCCTGCTTTTCGAAACGATTCTTGAGCTCCGCTGAGGGAGGTTCACCATGCGTATCAGCAGCGGCATGATCTATGAACTGGGCGTTTCCGCCATCCAGAACCGGATGGCGGAACTCGTCAAAACTCAGCAGCAACTGGCCGCGGGCCGGCGTGTGCTGGCGCCCAGCGATGACCCGGTGGCCAGTGCACAAAGCCTGCAGCTCAAGCAGTCGCTGAGTGTTGCCCAGCAATACCAGGCCAATATCACCCATGCCACCAATGCCTTGAGCCTGGAAGACAAGGTCCTCGCACAAATCACCCGGGTCATCCAGGACGCCAAGGTGACCGCGGTCAATGCCGGCAACCCCACCCTCTCCCCGGACAACCTCAAGGCCCTGGCCACGGAACTCAAGGGCCGCTATCAGGAACTGCTGGGTCTGGCCAATACCCAGAATGGAGATGGCCAATACCTCTTCGCCGGCTATAAAAGCAACGTCAAGCCCTTCACGCAATCCTCCGGACCCGGTGTGTATGCCGGCGACACCGGCGTGCGCAGCGTGCAGATTTCTGCCTCTCGCCGCATCGCCATCAACGACAACGGGCAGGACATCTTCCAGCCGGGCGTGCCGGGGCAGGATGTTTTCAAGACCCTGGACGATCTCATCAACCAACTGGGTAGCGGCAGCATCACGCCCGCCCAATTGAGCGCGGCCCTGTCCGGATTGGACAATGCCCTGGGCAACGTCCTGCGCGTGCGCGCCGGCGTGGGTGCGCGACTGCGGGAGTTGGATGCCACCGACGGCACCCATGCCGACAGCGTCCTGCAATACCAGGCGACGCTATCCGTCCTGATGGACCTCGACTACACCAAGGCCATCACCGATCTCACCCGCACCCAGACCTCGCTGGAAGCGGCGCAGAAATCCTTCCTCGCCGTAAGCCAACTCTCCCTCTTCAACTATCTCGGAGGCTGAGGCGCATGTCCTGCCCAAGTGCCGGGCCAAAAGCCCCGGCGGCGGCGCCTTGACCCGGAGGGTCGTGGGCGTTTACCATGCGGCCACCCGCCCGGACAAGAACCACAACACATGGCCCGAGTTCGCCGTCTCTTCCTCTGCCTTTCTTTGCTCGCTTCCCCCCTCCTGGCTTACGCCGGCGAGGCAACCGAGCCCGCCGCGGGGATCACCCAGCTCGCCCATCTGGGCCAGCCGGAGGCGGCGGCGGAAGAAGAATCGCCCAGCATCATCAGCATCGAGAGTCCGCCCGATACCATCGAACCCCTGCTACGCGCCATCGAGGGCCAAGGGGACCCGCGCACCGATTTATGGGCGCGGCTTCGCGCCGGCTTCGCCCTGCCCGAGCTGGACACACCGCTGGTGGCGGAAAACGAAGCCTGGTATGCGGAGCGTCCCGAATACGTGGCGAGGATGCTGGAGCGCAGCCGGCGTTATCTCTTCTACATCGTGGAGGAAGTGGAACGCCGCGGCATGCCCACGGAGATCGCCTTGCTGCCCATGATCGAGAGCGCCTTCAACCCGCAGGCCTATTCGCGCGCCAGAGCCGCCGGCATCTGGCAATTCATGCCGGGCACGGGGCGCACCTTCGGCCTGCAGCAGAACTGGTGGGTGGATCAGCGCCGCGAGGTGCTCGCCGCCACCCGGGCGGCCCTCGACTACCTGCAGAAACTTTATGCCCTGTTCGGCGACTGGCACTTGGCGCTTGCGGCCTACAATTGGGGCGAAGGCAACCTGAGCCGCGCCATCGCCCGCAACCAGGCCCAGGGACTCCCCACCGATTACCTGAGCCTGCGCCTGCCGGTGGAAACGGCCAATTACGTGCCCCGCCTGCTCGCCGTCAAACATCTCATCCAGCGGCCGCAGGATTTTTCCGCCAATCTCGGCCCGCTGCCCAACGCGCCCTATTTCGCCCAGATCACCCTGAACCAGCACATGGACGTGGCAGTGGCGGCGCGGTTGGCAGAAATCCCCCTATCCGAGTTCCTTTCCCTCAATCCCCATTACAACCGTCCCATCATCCACGTCCGGGAACCCACCACCCTGCTTCTGCCCGTGGACAAGGCGGAGGTGTTCGCGCGCAACCTGGAAAACTACGGCAAACCCCTGGTCTCTTGGCAGCCCTACCAAGGCAGAAGGGGGGAACGTCTGGACAGCATCGCCCGCCGCTATGGCATCAGCCTGGCCCGTCTGCGGGAGGTCAACAGTCTCGATGCCCGCACCCGTCGCTTAAGCCATGGGCAGCTTTTGCTGGTGCCGGCAACGGCGGAGAAAAAAGCATCCGATGTGGCTTCGGCGAGCAGGGATGAAGCGTCCCCCCGGCAGATCACCTATGTGGTGCGCCGCGGCGATACCCTGGCCACCATCGCGCGCAAACACGGGCTGACGGTAGAACAACTGAAAGCGTGGAATCGGCTGACTTCGACGCGGCTTGTCCCCAACCAGAAGCTCGTCGTGGCAGCCGCTCCGCTCAAGCTCGCGCAGGCAAAACCCCTTGAAGCGGGCAAACCCTTGAGCAGGAAAGCGGCCCGCGAGCCCAGCCGTCCCCTCCGCTACACGGTGCGCCGTGGCGACACCCTTTATGGCATCGCCCAGCGCTTCGACGTGGAAGTGGATGATCTGCGCCGCTGGAACAGGCTGGGCCGCAAAGATCGCATCCAGCCCGGCGACGTGCTCGTCCTCGCCCGCGCCGGCTGACTTCCTCTACTCTCCACTGGGTTGCCTCAATAGAGGTGGCAGCACACCCGGCGGCCATCCACTTCCTTTTCCTCCGGATAATGTTCCCGACAGACGGGCATGGCCTGGGGACAACGGGGATGGAAATGACACCCGGCGGGAGGATTGGCGGGCGAAGGCAATTCCCCCGCCAGACGGATCACCGGGCGGCCGCTTTTTTCCACCCGTGGCACCGCAGACAGCAGAGCCTGGGTGTAGGGATGCGCCGGGGCAGCCAGCACCTTTTCCACCGGGCCCGTTTCCACGATGCGGCCCAGATACATCACCGCCACTTCGTGGGCGAGAAACTCCACCACGGCGAGATTATGGGTGATGAAAAGATAGCTGAGGCCCCGCTGCCACTGCAGCTCAGCGAGCAGATTGAGGATCTGCGCCTGCACTGACACATCCAGGGCACTGGTGGGTTCGTCGCAGACAAGGAGCCGGGGATTCACCGCCAACGCCCGGGCGATGGCGATGCGTTGCCGCTGGCCCCCGGAGAATTCGTGGGGATAGCGATGCTTGGCTTCCACAGGCAGCCCCACCGCCTCCAGCAGCCGTTCCACTTCTCTCGCCCGTGCCGCGCCCTCCTTCACCACATTCAGTGCGGCCATGCCCTCTTCCAGGATGTCTGCCACCATCATGCGCGGATCGAGGGAGGCGAAGGGATCCTGGAACACGATCTGGAAGCGGCTGCGCAGGGGCCGCAGACGGGCCGGGGACATGCCCGTCAGCTCCTCCCCCTGGAATTGCACCGAACCGCCAGTGATGGGGATGAGGCGCAGGATTGCCTTGCCCACCGTGGTCTTGCCGCAGCCCGACTCCCCCACCAGGGCCAGTGTGCGCCCCGCTGCCAGACTCAAGGAGAGGCCATCCACCGCCTTCACCTGGCCCACCATGCGCTGGAACACGCCGCGGCGGATGGGGAAATACACCCGCAGGTCGCGCACCTCGAGGAGCGAGCCGGACTCGCCGGACGGCGGCGGCGCTGAGACCACCCCGGTGGAGGGGGGGCTGCCGCCTTGGGGTGGCGCCGTCAGCCCCAGATGACAACGCACGCCATGGCCGCCGGTCTCCACCCACGGTGGGGTCTCGCTGCGGCAGCGCTCCCAGGCGAACTCGCAACGATCCTGGAAGCGGCAGCCCGGCGGCAGCCGGTCAAGGGGCGGCACCATGCCCGGGATCACCGCCAGCGGCTCACCGCGCCTCGTCCTCCCGGGCAGGGCGGCGAACAGCTTGCGGGAATAGGGATGCAGAGGATGGCGGAAGAAGGCCTCGCGGGGCGCGCTTTCCACCACCTCCCCGGCGTACATCACCGCCACCCGGTCGGCCATTTGGGCGACCACGCCCAGATCGTGGGTGATGAAGAGCAGCCCCATGCCGGTTCGCTGCTGCAATTCCCGCAGCAGCGCCAGCACTTCCGCCTGGATGGTGACGTCCAGCGCCGTGGTGGGCTCGTCGGCGACGAGCAGCCTGGGCTCACAGGCAATGGCCATGGCGATCATCGCCCGCTGTTTCATGCCCCCGGAAAGCTGGTGCGGATAGGCCTCCAGGATGCGCCCGGGGTCCGGCACGTGCACCGCTTCCAGGAGCGCCTGGGCGCGTCGGCGCAATGCCTCGCCGCGCAGACCCTGATGGCGGGCGAGCCCCTCCGCGATCTGGCGGCCCACGGTGAGCACCGGGTTCAGGCTGGTCATGGGCTCTTGGAAAATCATGGCCACCCGCGCCCCCCGCACGTGGCGCATGGCCACCTCCGGCAGGGCGAGGAGCTCCTCCCCCTCGAGCCGGATGCTGCCGCCGACGATGCGCGCCGCAGGAGGGAGCAGGCGCAGGATGGAGAGCGCCGTCACCGACTTGCCGCAACCGGATTCGCCCACCAGCGCCACCGTCTCACCCCGCCGCACTTCGAGGCTGACGCAATCCACCGCGCGCACCGTGCGCCCGGCGCTGGCGAAGTGAACCCGCAGGTTGTGGATACGAAGCAGTTCAGGGCCAGCCATCAGGCCACCCTCGGATCGAAGGCGTCGCGTACCGCGTCGGCGAAGACGTTGGCAGCCAACACCAGCACGAACATGAAGACAAACGCCGCCGTGAGCAGCCACCACACCATGGGTTCCCGGGCGAGCTCAAGGCGTGCGCCATTGATCATGTTGCCCCAACTGTGCATGGACGGGTCCACCCCGACCCCGACATAGGCGAGCACCGCCTCGGCGAGCACCAGCCCGCTGAATTCCAAAGTGAGGGTGATGAGCACGATATGCATCACATTGGGCAGCACATGGCGCATCATGATGCGCGCCGGACCGACACCGAAGGCTTCCGCCGCCTGCACGAATTCCATCTCGCGCAGCTTGAGCGTCTCCGCCCGCAACAGGCGGCACAGGCCGGTCCAACTGGTAATCCCCAGGATCATGCACAGAAACAGCAGCCGCAGATCGGCGCGCTCCACCAGCGTCAAGTCGGGGAGCTGATCCATGCGCACCTGCAGCACCAGCACCGCGGCGGCGATCAAAAGCACACCGGGAATCGAATTCAGAGTGGTGTAGAGATACTGGATGACATCGTCCACCCAGCCGCGGAAATACCCCGCCATGATCCCCAGGGCCAGGGCGAAGGGAAGCATCACCAGCGTGGTGAGGGTGCCGATGATGAGACCTGTGCGGATGCTCTTCAGGGAAAGATAGAAGACATCCTGCCCCACCTTGTCGGTGCCGAAGATGTGCCATTCCGGCGTCCAGTGGCCGGCCAGACAGGCCAGCCAGAGCAGGACACCGAAGGTGGCGAGCATGGTGCGCCAGGGCAGCGCCGTCTCACCCCTCATAAGACGCATAAGGCCCGCACCCCACGTGACGCCATGGCGCCGGGCAAGCCCCACGGCCACCAAGGCCACCGCTGCGGCCCAAAGGAGAAGCGCCACCCCTGTTGCGCGCACGGCGCGCAGCAGGATGTCGGCTTCCCGCCGGCCGAGATCGTCGCCCAGATGCGCACCGCCGTAACGCAGCCGTGGATAGAGCCGCACAATGCGTCCGGCGGACACCTCCACGCTCTCCATCGCATAGAGATGGGTGGCAAAGGGGGCGGAATAGGTCTTCTCCTTCTGCTCCCGCAGCGGTCGCAGCAGTTGATCCAGGAGGCTCAGCGTCTCCGGCGCATACTGGGGTGCGGCGCCCGGTGTCTGGGTCGGCAGCAGCGGCCGGAAATGAATGGAATCCAGCAGCCCCACCGCCACGAAGGCGCTCAGGATCACCGCGGCCGCCATTGCCGCCGGCCGGCGGGCGAGCCGCCGCCACGGCGCGGCGAGGTGGGGACGCCGGCGCGCCTGCCAGGCATAGAGGGCCAGCACTGCCAGCAGCAGGAAGAGGAGAAGGTCGGTCCACAGCAGGACAGGCTGCACGGGCATCATGACAGGCGAATCCGCGGATCGACCAGGGTATAGGAAATGTCCGTGGCCAACAGGCCGACGATGTAGAGCACCGAGCCGAGGAACACCATGGCGTGAACGATGGCGAAATCCTGCTGGCGGATGGCGTCGATGGTGTAACTGCCAAGGCCGGGAATGCCGAAGAAGGATTCCAGGATCAGACTGCCCATGAACAGGGTGGGAATCACCACCACCGCCCCCGTGAGAATGGGGATGAGGCCGTTTTTCAGCACGTGGCGGAAGAGCACCGTGGCTTCCGCCAACCCCTTGGCCCGCGCGGTGCGTACATAATCCTTGCCCATCTCCTCAAGGAAGATCGTGCGGTACCAGCGGGTGCCGCTGCCGATGCCGGAGATGACCCCCACCGCCACCGGCAGCACCAGGAATTTGAAGGCGTCCCAGCCCTCCTGGTAACCGGAAATGGGGACCAGGTGCAACAGTTTGCTCACCAGGAACTGTCCGCCGATGATGTAGAAGAGGCCCGATATGGACATCATCGCCACGCACAGCACCACACCGGCGGTATCCACGTAGGTGGCGCGGAAGAAGGCGAGGATGAGGGCAAAGGTGATATTGACGAGCAGGCCGATGAGGAAGACCGGCACCGCCACCGCCAGACTGGGCCACATGCGGGTGCGGATTTCCCGGCCGATGTCGCGTCCATCGTCGGCGGCGCCGAAACGGAAGGCGAACATGGGTACGGCGCGGTGGACGAAAAGCGTATCGGTGAACCGCGCAAGGCCCGCTGCTCCCGGATTGTAGAAGAGCGGTTTGTCATAGCCCCGTTCCGCTTTCCACCTGGCGATGGCCTCGGGCGTGACGTGTTTCACACCCAGATGCAGACGCGCCATGTCATCCGGTGTGTTGACGGCGAAAAAGAGAACGAAGATGAGGACGTTCACCCCAATCAGGATGGGAATGGCATAGAGGAGACGACGGACGATGTAAGCCAGCATCGCTCATGCACCTTTCACCGGCGCACCATGTTCCCGCCGCCAGTAGCTTATGGCCGCCGGCGTGAGCACCCCGACCAGGCAGGCTAACCCCAGCCACAGGGGCCAGAGCACGGGCTCGTTCCACTCCCGGCGCCGGCGCTCCCGCAAGGCGGGATCCAGCCGCAGATACTTGAGGCCGTTGTTCGCCATCAGGTTGGGTTTCGCGTTGGCAAGCCAGCCATGGTAGAGGCCGAAGGCCTTGGGATAAAAGCCCCACACCCAGGGCGCATCGCGGCGGACGATCTCCAGCATCCGGTCGATGATGGCCTGCCGTTCCGGTCCATTGTCCATGTGCCGCATCTCTTCGAACAGCCGATCGAACTCGGGATTCTCGTAATTGGCGGCATTCTCCCCATTCATGCCCACCTTGCGGTTGGGACCGTAGAGCAGAAAAAGAAAGTTCTCCGGGTCGGGGTAGTCCGCATTCCACCCCCATTCGAAAATCTGTGCCGTGCCTTTCAGCATCTTGTCCTGGAAGCGGTTGTAATCGGTGGCGCGGATGACCAGTTCGATATCGAGCTTGCGGAACTGCTTCACCAGCCACTCCAGGCGGGATTTGGCATCCACCCCCACCGCGGCCGTATCGAAATAGAGCACCAGCGGCTTGCCCGTCTCGGCATCGCGTCCGTCGGGATAGCCCGCCTCCCGCATCAACCGCCGCGCCTCGGCAAGGGATTTGCGCTGCGGCCGCCCGTTCACCCAGTCATAGACGTAGGGGTTGATGCCCGCCCTGCCCTCGCGATAGCCGAATATGCCCGGGGGAATGGGCCCATGGGCGGGAATGCCCCGTCCGTTGTTGAAGATGGAGATGCGCTCCTCCATGTCCACGGCAATGGAAATCGCCTGCCGCAGCTTGCGCGCCCGCTCACTCAAGCCCCCCACCACCGGGTCCTGCATGTTGAAACCCATGTAACCGATGCTGGTCATCACCGCCGTCACCAGGCGGATGCCCTTCTCCGCCAACTCCGGTGTGAGCACCGCATCCCCGGTGGCACCGATGCGGATCGCCTGGTCGAAGGTGTCCGAGGTGATGCCGGAACTGTCGTAATAGCCCTGGAGGAATTTGTTCCAGTAGGGAATGTCCTCCTTTTCCAGGCTGTACACCGCCTTGTCGATGAAGGGCAGCCGCTTGCCTGCATCGCGCAGGAGCCCGGCCTCGCGGTCGCCCGGCTCGCCTTCGCTGGGATAGTTCTCGCCGTGGAAATTGGGGTTGCGTTCCAGCACCATCTGCCGGTTGGGATCATTGACGGTGAGCATGTAGGGCCCGGTGCCGACGGGAAACCAATCGAGGACGAGATTTTTCTGCTGCATCCCCGGTTGGCTATAGAAGCGATCCGCCTCCCAGGGCACGGGGGCGAAAAAAGGCATCGCCAGCCAGTAGAGGAACTGGGGATACTTGCCCTTGATGCGGATGCGGTAGGTGTAGCGGTCCACCAGCTCCACCCCCTGGAGCGGAATGGAGCGTAGATCGAGCCAGGCGCCTTCCGACAGCGTTTTGCGCCTGCGCTCGATTTCCGCCGCAAGCTCCCGCAGGCCCACGATGTGTTCCCCCATCAGGCCGAAAATCGGCGAATGCAGCCGGGGATCGGCCAGTCGCTTGATCTGATAGACGTAATCTTCGGCGACGAGCTCCCGCGTGCCCGTATGGACGAAATCGCTGATTTTTTCCACCTTCGCCAGCGCAGACGGCTTCAAGGGGTAGTAGAGGGGACGCCCGTCGGCATCCTGCGCGAAGGCGGGATGGGGCTGATAGAGGATGCCCGGCCGGATGCGAATCTCGTAGACGCTCCACGCGATGCGCGAAGGGGGCGCGTCGGCCGCGAGCACCCGGCCTGCGGCGTCGAAATAACGGGGTTGCGGCACGGCGACCGCGGTGGCGGGAATGAGCTCATAGGGCCGCTTCAGGTAGTGATACTGCAGCGGCGGCTCATAGATCTGGCCGATGAACTCCACCTCGTTGGAACTGTAGGAGCGGGCCGGGTCCAGGTGCTTGGGGCGTTCGGCGAAGGCGGCATAGCGGATGTTGGCACCCCGCTGCGACGCCGGATAGGGATCGTTCCAGGGCGGTGCGCCGCACCCACCCGCAAGCACCAGCAGGAAAAGGAGGGAAAACAGGCGCAGGCCGGTCATGGCGTCCAAGTGTAGCCCATTTGAGGGACGCCTACGATGAATGTCCCCGATCCCTTATAATCGCGCATCCGCAAACGACATAAGGACGCGCCATGGGATTCCTCGCAGGCAAACGCATTCTCATCACCGGCATGCTCTCCAACCGTTCCATTGCCTACGGCATCGCCAAGGCCTGTCAACGGGAGGGAGCAGAACTTGCCTTCACCTACCAGGGCGAGCGCACCCGGGAACGCGTCCTGGGACTGGCGGAGGAATTCGGCACGCGCCTGGTCTTCGAAATGGACGTGGCCTCCGATGACCAGATCGAACAGGCCTTCGCCAGCCTCGGCCAGCACTGGGACGGATTGGATGGCGTGGTGCACTCCATCGCCTTCGTACCGAAACAGGCTTTGTCCGGCGATTATTTAAGCTCGGTGAACCGGGAATATTTCCGCATCGCCCATGACATTAGCGCCTACAGCTTCACCGCGCTGGCGAAGGCCGCCCTGCCCCTGATGGAAGGGCGAAAGGCCGCATTGCTCACCCTCACCTATCTGGGCGCGGTGCGTTCGGTCGCCAACTACAACGTCATGGGGCTGGCCAAGGCCAGCCTGGAATCCAGCGTCTATTATTTGGCGCAAAGCCTGGGGCCGAAGGGGATTCGCGTCAACGCCATCTCCGCCGGCCCCATCAAGACCCTGGCCGCCTCCGGCATCACCGATTTCCACAAAATCCTGGAACATGTGGAACGCAATGCCCCACTGCGGCGCAACGTGACCATCGAGGAAGTGGGCAATGCCGCCGCCTTCCTCCTGAGCGACCTGGCCTCGGGCATCACCGGTGAGATCACCTACGTGGATGCCGGCTTCAACACCACCGTCGGCGCGGGCTGAGCGCTTCAGGCGGCCGCCAGGAAACCACCGGCGCCGCCCCTTCCCGGGCCAAAAGATGCTCTTCTCTCTTCTTCTGGCGAGTCTTACCGCTCGCTTTTTTCCAGCACCGCCTTGCGAATCTCCACCTTCGCCTGGCTGCGCAGGCTCTCTGCATAGGCCTGCGCGATGAGGGAGGCCTGCGCGCGCTGAAGGAGTGCCGGGGCGATATTCTGCGTTTGACGCAGACGGTCATCGTCCACCGTCACCCGGGAGATGCGGTAAATGGCAAAGCCGTCCCGCCTCGCCTGTCCCGCATAGGATGGCAGCGGCTCGGCGCGGGCGGCGAACACGGCCCGCACCGCATCGGCATCGAAGCCCTCGGCCCCCCGCCGATCGAGAAGGCGCGGCGCATCGAAGCTCAATCCCGCCACACTCTCCCCCTTGCGCAGCCGTTCCAGCAGCGCCTGGCCCCGTTCGTGCACCCGTTTGAGGGCCTGCTCCCGCTTGATGATCAGCTCGATCTCGCCGCGCACTTCGCCAAGGCTGCGCTGGCCCGCCGGCCGGTATTCGAGCACGCGGGCCGCCACCAGGGTGTTGGGGGCCACCTCGATGGCTTCCGTGTTGCGTTGCTGCCGGACCGCTTCATCGGCAAAGACGGCCGCGCGCAGGCGCTCATTGTCGAAGGGCGGTGGGCTTTGCCCCGCGCGGGGAAGCCAGCCGGTAACCTGGATTTTCAGGTTGTACTGTTTTGCCGCCGGCTCCAGGGACTGGAACTGGGCATAGACCAGATCGGAGAATTTTTCCGCTTCCTCGCTGAAGCGTCGCATGGCCGCGTCCCGTCGCGCCGCTTCCGCCACCTGCTGCCGCACCGCCTCGAAGGGACGGCTGCGTGCCGGTTCCACCGCCGTCACCATGATGATGTGCAGGCCCGCCGGCGAGCGCACCGGACCGCCGATGGCGCCCTGCTTCAGGGCAAAGGCCTCGCGCTCCACTTCGGGAAAGAGGGCACCGGCCGTGATCCAGCCGAGGTCCCCTCCCCGCTGGGCACTGGAAGGATCGGCGGAGTATTGTTTCGCCAGCTCACTGAAGCGTCCGGGAGCGGCCCGCACCTCCTGCAGGATGGCTTCCGCTTTTTTCTGCGCCGCTTCCACCTCGGCGGGCGGCGCATCCGGACGCAGCCTGAGCAGAATGTGGGACAGACGTCTGCGCTCCGGTTCGGCAAATTCCGCCGCATGGCGCTGGTAGTACGCCTTGATCGCCGCCTCGTCGAGCTCGATGCCGGGCAGCAGCGCCTCCGGGGAGAAAACGACATAGGCCACCCGCGCCTGCTCGGGGACACGGGACAGTTCCGGACGGGCGCGGTAGTACGCCTCGATCTCCGCCTCGCTCACCTTCACCTCGGGCAGCACCGCCTCCGCCGCCAGGAAAGCCCGGCTCACCTCGCGCGTCTCCGCCAGGGCGCGCGCCAGGCGGCCGGCAGGTTCCTGGGGCACGAGGGCGGAGGCCACCGCCACGCTCATCATGTGATTGATCAGGGCGTCCTGGCGCAGCATCTGGACGAGCTGCGCCCGGGACAGACCACGCTGGGCAAGGAAAGCCTGCAGGCGCTGCTCCGAGAACTGGCCGTTTTCCTGAAAGGCGGGCTCCTGGGCAAGCCGGGCTAGCACCGCCTGCGGCGGCAGGTCATAACCCCGCGCCAGCGCCGCCTGGAACAACACCCGTTCGCGGATGAGCTCGTCCAGCACCTGTTGGCGGAGCTTCGCGGATTCGAGCTCCGCCGGATCCCGCACCCCCATCTCCCGCAGGCGGGCCTGTTCCCGCTTAAGCCTGTCCTCGAACTCCAGGGCGGGGATTTTTTCGCCATTCACCTCCGCCACCCACTGCTGGCCCCCGGTCCCGCGGAAATACGCATCGACCCCGAAAAGGGCAAAGGAAATGATGATCAGGCCCAGCAGAATCCGGGCGAACCAGCCCTTCATGCGCTCGTGAATGGTTTCCGACAGCATCGCTCACATCCCGTGGCCGCGCCCTGGCTGGCGCAGCAATGAAAAAGGGCGAGACGAGCTCGCCCTTGTCTGGCGGAGTGGACGGGACTCGAACCCGCGACCCCCGGCGTGACAGGCCGGTATTCTAACCGACTGAACTACCACTCCTGAAACTGTTACATCCGGCTGCCGCCCAGCCGCCTTGCGGCCGGACCGCAACATCTGTTCGGCTGCGCTGGTGGGTGCTGACGGGATCGAACCGCCGACATTCGCCTTGTAAGGGCGACGCTCTACCAGCTGAGCTAAGCACCCGGTTTGAGCACCCCGTCGCGACCCGGCTCACCGCAGCGCGGCTTGCGGCCGGACACCCTGCCCGACTTTCCTCCCGCAGACGGCGGCAGCCCGGTGCTCAGCGGGCCGGGATCACGGAAAACTGCCCCGGTGACCCCTCACCCAAAGCGCGTTAGTTTATCGCATCTTTCAGCGCTTTGCCAGCACGGAATTTCGGCACCTTGGCGGCTTTGATCTTGATGGTGGCACCGGTGCGGGGATTGCGGCCGGTCCGCGCTGCGCGCTTACCCACATAGAAGGTGCCAAACCCCACTAGTGTCACGGCGTTACCCTTCTTCAGGCTCTGCTGCACGGCGGCCAACACGGCGTCCAGAGCACGGCCCGCGGCGGCTTTGGACAGATCGGCATTTTTGGCGATCGCTTCGATGAGTTCGGATTTGTTCACGTGAAGTCCCCTTTCGTTTGATTTGGTGTGGCAGGAGTGTGGCTGACTGCAAAGCGCTTTATAGCAGCGTGGAAAATGGGGTGTCAAGGCAATTCGCCTGCTGTTGCGCGCTCCCATGAGGCATCGCCGAAAACTTCACGCGCTGCCTCAAAACGGTGCGCCAAGGCCGCCTGCCACCAAAAAAAATGGGCGCCCGCGCGCCCATTTTTTCGGCTTCCCGCCTGCCGCGGGCACGGTCAATGCTTGATGATGGCGTCGGCCTCCACCTTGCTCTCCGCCTGGCCCACCGCTGGCACCGCCGGCGCCGGTGTTTCCTCCGGCAAAGGCATGGGCTTGCGCTCCAGGGCGATGTCGAGGACCTGATCAATCCAGCGCACGGGCTGGATGTCGAGGCGGTTCTTCACATTGTCCGGAATCTCCACCAGATCCTTGACGTTCTCCTCGGGGATCAAGACCGTCTTGATGCCGCCCCGATGCGCCGCCAAAAGCTTCTCCTTGAGGCCGCCAATGGGCAGGACTTCGCCGCGCAGGGTGATCTCCCCGGTCATGGCGACATCCGCACGCACCGGAATCCCCGTCAGCACCGACACCAGGGCAGTGCAGATGGCAATGCCCGCGCTGGGACCATCCTTGGGCGTGGCGCCCTCCGGCAGGTGGATGTGGATGTCATTGTTCTGGTAGAAATCCACGGGAATGCCCAAGCGCGCGGCGCGGCTGCGCACGACCGAGAGGGCCGCCTGGATGGATTCCTGCATCACCTCGCCCAGCTTTCCGGTGGTGATGGTCTTGCCCTTGCCCGGCAGACGCACCGCCTCGATGGTGAGCAGCTCGCCGCCCACCTCGGTCCAGGCCAGACCCGTGACCTGCCCCACCTGGTTGGTTTTTTCCGCCATGCCGTAGGTGAAGCGGCGCACGCCCAGGTAATGCTCCAGGTTACGCGAGGTGATGGTCACCCGGCGCTGTTTCTTCTCCACGAGCAGGCTTTTCACCACCTTGCGGCAAATCTTGGCAATTTCCCGCTCCAGCCCGCGCACGCCGGCTTCCCGCGTGTAATAGCGGATGATGTCGCGGATCGCGCTTTGCGTGACGTTGATTTCCTCCGGCTTCAGCCCATGGGTCCGCATCTGCTTAGGCAACAGGTAGCGCGTGGCGATGTTGATCTTCTCATCCTCCGTGTAACCGGCGAGGCGGATGACTTCCATCCGATCCAGCAGGGGAGCCGGGATGTTGAGCGAGTTGGCCGTCGCCACGAACATCACATCGGAAAGATCGTATTCCACCTCCACGTAGTGATCGACGAAGGTGTGATTCTGCTCCGGATCCAACACCTCCAGCAGCGCCGAGGAGGGATCGCCGCGGAAGTCCATGCCCATCTTGTCCACTTCATCGAGGAGGAACAGGGGATTGCGCACCCCCACCTTGGCCATGCTCTGCAGAATCTTGCCCGGCATGGCCCCGATATAGGTGCGGCGATGGCCGCGAATCTCCGCCTCGTCGCGCACGCCGCCCAGGGCCATGCGCACGAACTTGCGATTGGTGGCCTTGGCGATGGATTGTCCGAGGGAGGTCTTGCCCACGCCGGGAGGCCCCACCAGGCAGAGGATGGGGGCTTTCAGCTTGTCTACCCGCTGCTGCACCGCCAGATACTCGATGATGCGCTCCTTGACCCGCTCGAGGCCATAATGATCCTGCTCGAGGATCTCCTCGGCCTTCTTCAGATCGTTGCTGATCTTGGTCTTCTTGCGCCAGGGCAGGCTCACCAGCGTCTCGATGTAGTTACGCACCACGGTGGCTTCCGCCGACATGGGCGACATCAGGCGCAGCTTTTTCAGCTCGGCCATGGCCTTGTTGTGCGCCTCCTTCGGCATACGCGCCGCCTTGATGCGCTTTTCCAGCTCGTCGAGGTCGGCCCCCTCTTCCAGTTCGCCAAGCTCTTTCTGGATGGCCTTGACCTGTTCGTTGAGGTAGTACTCCCGCTGGCTTTTCTCCATCTGCCGCTTCACCCGGCCGCGGATGCGTTTTTCCACCTGGAGAATGTCGATCTCGGCAGACAAAAGGGTGAACAGATGCTCGAGCCGCGCCCGCACATCCATCATCTCCAGAATCTGTTGCTTCTGGTCCAGCTTGATGGGCAGATGGGCGGCAATGGTATCGGCCAGACGGCCCGCGTCCTCGATGCTCGCCAGGGAGGTCAGAATCTCCGGCGGGATTTTTTTGTTCAGCTTGACGTACTGCTCGAATTCGGAAAAGAGGCTGCGCATGAGCGCCAGCGTCTCATGGTCGTTCGGCGTCTCGATTTTGCGCACGATCGCCTGCGCGGCGAAATGCGTCTTCTCGTCGAGGAACTGGACAATTTCGGCACGTTCGTTGCCTTCCACCAGCACCTTGACCGTGCCGTCCGGCAGTTTCAGCATCTGCAGGATGCTGGCCACGCTGCCCACCCGGTGCAGATCATCGGTGGAGGGTTCGTCCTTGGCGGCCGATTTCTGCGCCACCAGCAGGATGTGTTTGCCCGTCTCCATGGCGACTTCCAGCGCCTTGATAGATTTCGGGCGCCCCACGAACAGGGGGATGACGATGTGGGGATAGACCACCACGTCGCGCAGGGGCAGCAGGGGCAGTGTGACCTGTTCGGCCGGGGTTTCGGGTAGGGTGTTCATCTTGGGCCACCTGTAAATAAAAGACTACGCTGCGGGGATGGGGGCGCGCAGGGGGAATTCAAGGCCCACCGTCGGCCGCGCCAACGCCCCCGTGGGCCGGGTCCACCGGGCGGCGCCCATGTTTTGAATTGGGCGCCTTTTTTCGCCATTGGTTCCATCGCCGGCCGGGCCTCCCGCTCTCTGGCGGCGGCCTGCCACCCGATGGCCCTTAAGCCACACGCGGCTGGTCGGCGTAAATCAGCTTGGGCGGCGCGTTGTGGGTGATGACGTCCTCGTCCACCACCACCTTGGTGACGTCTTTCTTGCTGGGCAGCTCGAACATGATGTCGAGGAGGGCGTGTTCCAGGATGGAACGCAGCCCCCGCGCCCCCGTCTTGCGCTGCAGGGCGCGTTTGGCGATGGCCGTGAGCGCTTCCTCGCGGAACTCCAGCTCCACCCCCTCCATGGCGAACAGCTTCTGGTACTGGCGCACCAAGGCGTTCTTCGGTTCGGTGAGAATCTGCACCAGGGCTTTTTCGTCCAGTTCCTCCAGGGTGGCCACCACCGGCAGACGGCCGACGAACTCCGGGATCAGACCGTACTTGATGAGGTCCTCCGGTTCGACCGTGCGCAACAGTTCGCCGATTGCCTTGCGGTTCTGCCGGCTCTGCACCTGGGCGCCGAAGCCGATCCCGCCCTTCTCCGAGCGGTTGCGGATGATTTTCTCCAGACCATCAAAAGCCCCGCCGCAGATGAAGAGAATGTTGGTGGTGTCCACCTGAACGAATTCCTGGTTGGGATGCTTGCGCCCACCCTGCGGGGGCACCGAGGCGATGGTCCCCTCGATCAGCTTGAGCAGCGCCTGCTGCACCCCTTCCCCGGAGACATCGCGGGTGATGGAGGGGTTTTCGGACTTGCGCGAGATCTTGTCGATCTCATCGATATAGACGATGCCCTGTTGCGCCTTCTCCACGTTGTAGTCGCACTTCTGCAGGAGCTTCTGGATGATGTTTTCCACATCCTCGCCCACATACCCCGCTTCCGTGAGGGTGGTGGCATCGGCCATGACGAAAGGCACATTGAGCAGGCGCGCCAGGGTTTGCGCCAGCAGGGTCTTGCCTGAACCCGTGGGACCGATGAGCAGGATATTGCTCTTGGACAGCTCCACGTCATCGGCCTTGGCACCGGTCTTCAGCCGCTTGTAGTGGTTGTAGACGGCCACCGAGAGAATTTTCTTCGCATAGTCCTGGCCGATCACATACTGGTCGAGGATGCTGCGAATCTCCGCCGGCACCGGCAGCTCGGAGGCTCCGCCCTTGGCGGCTTTTTCGTTCTGCACCTCCTCGCGGATGATGTCGTTGCACAGATCGACGCACTCGTCGCAGATGAAAACGGACGGGCCCGCGATGAGCTTCCTCACCTCATGCTGGCTTTTGCCGCAGAAAGAGCAGTAGAGAAGCTTGTCGTTTCCGGATTTGTCGCTCATGGCGTGACCCTTTGACTACGGTGAGAAGACATTAAACCGAACTTTCGTTCCTATTGACAAGCACTTTGTCCACGAGGCCATAGGCCACCGATTGTTCGGCGCTCATGAAGAAATCGCGATCGGTGTCCCGCTCGATCACCTCGATGGGCTGGCCGGTGTGTTTGGACAGCAGTTCATTGAGGCGCGAACGCAGATAGAGGATCTCCCGCGCGTGGATCTCGATGTCGGAGGCCTGACCCTGGAAACCTCCCATGGGCTGGTGGATCATGGTGCGCGAGTTGGGCAGGCAATAACGCTTGCCCTTGGCGCCCGCCGCAAGCAGGAATGCGCCCATGCTGGCCGCCTGGCCGATGCAGAGGGTGGACACGTCCGGCTTGATGAACTGCATGGTGTCGTAGATGGCCAGCCCCGCCGACACCGAACCCCCCGGCGAGTTGATGTAGAGATAGATGTCCTTGTCCGGGTTCTCCGATTCCAGGAAAAGAAGCTGCGCCACCACCAGATTGGCGCTCAGCTCGTTGACCGGGCCGACGAGGAACACCACCCGCTCCCGCAACAGGCGCGAATAGATGTCGTAGGCCCGCTCCCCGCGCCCGCTCTGCTCGATCACCATGGGGATATAACCGAGCCCCTGCGGTTCCATCTTGTTATGGTCCATCATGTCCGGATACCCGTTCCTCATTTGTTGGCAATACCCATCAGTTCGTCGAAGGTAATGGGCTTGTCGGTGACCTTGGCCACGCCGAGGACCCAATTTACCACATTCTGTTCCAGCGCCAAGGATTCCGCTTCCGCCAGACGGTTGGGATCGGCGTAATACCAGCGCACGATCTCTTCCGGATGCTCATAGGCCTGGGCGAAATCCTCCACCACCGCCTTCACCTGCTCGGGGGTGGCATGCAGACCGTGCGCCTTCACCAGCTCCGCCAGGATCAGCCCCAGCTTGACCCGCCTTTCCGCCGCTTCGCGGAACATCTCCGGGGGCAGGTTGACTTCCTTGACACCACGCCGGCGCAGGTCCTCGCGGGCATGGCTTTGCAGGCGCTCGCTTTCGATCTGCACCAGGGCCTGGGGCAGTTCCACGGGCGTGGTGTCAACCAGTGCCTGCATGACCTGTTCCTTGATTCTGGTTTCGATCCGCTTTCTCGCCTCGCGTTCCACGTTGGCGCGAATCTCCGCGCGCATCTTTGCAAGATCGCCGTCTTCGACCCCCAGGGAGCGGGCGAATTCTGCATCGACCTCCGGCAGTTTCGGTTCCAGCACACGCTTGACAGAGATTTCGAAGGTGGCCGTTTTGCCAGCCACTTCCCGGCCGTGATAGTCCTCGGGGAAGGTCACCTGCACCGATTTCGTCTCCCCCGCCTTCATGCCGATGATCGCTTCCTCAAAATCTTTGAGCGTGCGCCCATCACCCAGGATGAGGGCATAGTCCTTGCCCTCCCCGCCGGCGAAGGCTTGGCCGTCAATGGTGCCGCGGTAATCCAGCTCCACGCGGTCCCCGGCCTGGGCGGGCCGTTCCACGGGCACGTAGGTGATGCGTTGTTTGCGCAGAATTTCGATGGTCTTGTTAACGTCCGCTTCCGTCACTTCCACCTGCGGGCGTTCGATGGTGACGCCGGCCAGATCGCCCAGCTTCACTTCCGGATAGACCTCGAAGGTGGCGCTGAATTCGAGGGTGTCACCGCCCCCTTCGGAGACGGTTTCCAGGCGGGGGTAACCCGCCACCCGCAACTGCTGCTCCCGCAGCGCTTCGGCGATGCTGCGCTCCATGGTCTCGCCGATCACCTCCCGCCGCACCTCGCCACCATACTGCTGCGCGACGATCTTCAGCGGCACCTTGCCCGGCCGGAAGCCGTGCACCTTGACCGTTTTCGCCAGCCGCTTGAGGCGGGACTCCACCTCGCTGTCGATCTCGGTGCGGGGCACGGTGATGCGAATACGCCGCGTAAGCGAGCCAATGTTTTCCACGGTTGCTTGCATGTTGATTCCCTGAGAGTACGTTTGGTTCGGCGGAACGAGACCAGTGGCCTCGACGATGGTGCGAAAGGCGAGATTCGAACTCGCACGCCTTGCGGCGCTGGATCCTAAGTCCAGTGCGTCTACCAATTCCGCCACTTTCGCGAAAAATGGTATATTTTAGCCCTTTACCCCTCCCATGTCATGCCTGGTGCCGCGGCCGGCCCATCCTCGCCCTCCTCCATGTTGAACGGCGTAGACCATTACGAGAATTTTCCCGTCGCCTCCGTCATTCTGCCGCGGCGGTGGCGGGAGCCGGTGCGCCGCATCTACGCCTTTGCCCGCCAGGCGGACGACATTGCCGATGAGGGGGAGGCGCCGCCGGAGGTGCGTCTTGCCCGTCTGGAAGCGTTCCGAGCCGAGCTCAACCACATCGCGGCCGGCAAAACCCCCACCACCCCGCTGTTCGTGGCGCTGGCCGAAACCATCAGCCGGCACAACCTGCCCCTGGAACCCTTTTACGCCCTGCTTAACGCTTTTCGCCAGGATGTGGTGAAAACCCGCTATGCCCACTTCGGCGAGGTGATGGAATACTGCCGCCGCTCCGCCAACCCAGTGGGCCGCCTGCTGCTCGCCCTCTACGGGGAAAACGACCGGCGCGCGCAGGCCTACTCGGACGCCCTCTGCGCCGCCCTGCAGCTCATCAATTTTCTCCAGGACGTGGCCATCGATTACCGGCGTGGCCGGCTCTATCTGCCCCAGGACGAGCTTGCCCGCTTCGGTGTCAGCGAAACGCAGATCGCGCAGCGGGATGCAGGCGGCAGCTGGTGGCCTTTCATGCGCTTCCAGATCGAGCGTGCGCGCAAGCTGCTGCAGGCGGGCGCGCCCCTGGCCAGACGTCTCCCGGGCCGGCTGGGGCTAGAGCTGCGCCTCATCATCGCCGGCGGGGAAACCATCCTGCGCAAAATCCATGGGGTACAGGGCGACGTCTTCCACCACCGCCCCCGCCTCGAGCCCGTCGACTGGATCCACATGTTCTGGCGCGCCCTGCGGGCACGATGAAGCCGCCATGACCCCCACCCAGTACTGTCAGGACAAGGCCGCCCGCAGCGGTTCCAGTTTCTATTACAGCTTCCTCTTTCTGCCCCGGGACAAACGGGAGGCGATCACCGCCCTCTACGCCTTCTGCCGCGAGGTAGACGATTGCGTGGACGAGTGCCGGGAAACCGAAGTGGCCCGGGCCAAGCTCGCCTGGTGGCGCACCGAGCTTGATCGCCTCTACAACGGCGTGCCGCAACACCCGGTGAGCCGGGCACTCGCCCCCGTGGTGGCGCGCCACGATTTGCCCCGGGAACAGTTGGAGGAAATCGTGGATGGCATGGAAATGGACCTCACCTTCAACCGCTACCCGGACTTCCGCACCCTCGAGCTTTACTGCTACCGGGTGGCTTCGGTGGTGGGCCAGCTCGCCGCCACCCTGTTTGGTCACAGCGACCGGCGCACCCTCAGGTACGCCCACGATCTGGGGCTTGCCTTCCAGCTCACCAACATCATCCGGGACGTGGGGGAGGATGCCCGTCGCAACCGCATCTATCTGCCCCTGGAGGACTTGCACCGTTTTGGCGTGGGGGAGGAGGACATCCTCGCCGGCCGCTACACGGCCGCCTTCCGGGAACTCATGGCCTTCCAGGTGGCGCGTGCCCGCGCCACCTATGCCCGGGCTTTTGCCCAACTGCCCGCGGCGGACCGTCGCAACCAGCGCCCCGGCCTCATCATGGCCGCCATCTACCAGGCCCTGCTCACCGAGATCGAACGCGACGGTTTCCGGGTCCTCGATCGCCGCACCGCCCTCACCCCCCTGCGCAAGTTCTGGATCGCCTGGAAAACCTGGGTGAGCCCATGAAAGGCGCCGTGGCTGTGCTCGGCGCCGGCTGGGCGGGACTGGCCGCAGCGGTGGAACTGGCGCACCACGGAATGACGGTGACCGTCTTCGAAAGCGCCCCCCAGCCCGGCGGGCGTGCCCGCGCAGTGAAGCTGCGGGGCATCGCCCTGGACAACGGCCAACATATCCTTTTGGGCGCCTACCGGCAGACCTTGGCGCTCATGGCGCGGGTCAACCCCCGCTGGCGGGAGTGCCTCCTGCGTCTACCCCTGACCCTGCGGGTGGAGCCGGGCGTGAGGCTCGCCGCCCCGCGACTGCCCGCCCCCTGGCACCTCGCCGCGGCGCTTCTGCGTGCCCAGGGACTGGGCTGGCGGGACCGGCTGGCGGCCCTGCGGCTCTTTGCATCCCTGCGGCGCCACCGCTTTCAGCTCGACGAAGACACGAGCGTTGCCCACTTCCTCGCCGCGCGGCGGCAGACCGAACGCCTTGCCCGCTTCCTCTGGCATCCCCTGTGTCTCGCCGCCCTCAACACGCCGCCGGAAATCGCTTCGGCGCAGGTCTTCGTCAACGTCCTCCACGACGCCCTCGCCCGTAGCCGGGCTGACAGCGACCTGCTGCTGCCCCGGGTGAACCTCTCGGCCCTATTTCCCCAGCCCGCCGCCGCCTATCTGCTGCGCCGGGGCGGAAGCCTCCTCCTGGGGGAACGGGTGGAGTCCCTCGCCAGGACGGAAGGGGGGTGGCGCGTGGAAACCCGGCAAGGCAGTGCAACCTTCCCCCAGGTGATTTGCGCGCTGCCCCCCAAGGCCGCGGCGAGGCTCCTTTCGCCCCTGCCAGGGATGGAAGCGGTGGCGCGGGAAATCTCGGGGCTCGCGCCGCAGCCCATCCACACCGTCTATCTCCGCTATGGGGCGCGCCTGCGCCTGCCGGCGCCGATGCTGGGGCTGGCGCGAGGGCCCGGGCAGTGGGTGTTCGACCGGCAGTCCCTCACCGGCGAGGCGGGCCTCCTTGCCGTGGTCATCAGCGCAGAAGGCCCCCACGACACCTGGGATCACGCCCGCCTGGCCCAGACCGTGGCCCGGCAGCTCACGGAACAGCTGGGATTGCCCCAGCCGGAATGGACGGGGGTGATCGGCGAAAAACAGGCCACCTTCTCCTGCACCCCGGGCCTTTCGCGCCCCGGCAGTCAGACCCCGCTGCCCGGCTTGTTGCTGGCGGGCGATTACGTCGCCGCGGCAGAAGGGGAACGGGACTATCCCGCCACCATCGAAGGCGCGGTGCGAAGTGGGGTACAATGCGCGCGCCACATCCTCGGACGCCGTTGATCCCCCCACGCCGGGCAAATCCCATGATCGCCTATCATCCCCCGCCCGATCTGCTCAAGGAGCGGGTCATCCTCGTCACCGGCGCCGGCCAGGGCATCGGCCAGACCGCCGCCCGCACCTTCGCCGCCTACGGCGCCACGGTGATTCTCCTCGGCCGGGACGAAAGGCGCCTGGAGGAAACCTATGACCTCATCGCCGACGCCGGCCATCCGGAGCCGGTGATTTTCAGTCTCGACCTGGAGAAGGCCACGGACGAGGATTTCCAGCGTATGGCCGATGCCATCGAGGGACAGCTCGGCCGCCTGGATGGCATTCTGCACAATGCCTCCCGTCTGGACGCCCTGGTGCCTCTGGAGCTGGAAACCATGGCGCAGTGGCTCGGCATCCTGCGCGTCAATCTGGTGGCCCCCTTTGCCCTGACCCGCGCCTGCCTGCCCCTGCTCAAGGCAGCGAGAGACGCTTCGGTGGTCATGACTTCGGAAACCCACGGGCGCAAACCCAGCGCCTACTGGGGCGCATTTGGTGTGTCGAAATGGGCGCTGGAGGCGCTGGTGAGGACCTGGGCCCAGGAACTGGAAATCACGCCCCAGGTGCGCATCAACGCGCTGGTGCCCGGCCCCGTGCAATCCCCCCAGCGGCGCCGGACCCACCCGGGGGAGCTGCCCACGCTTCTGCCCCGCCCCGAGGAGATCATGCCCGCCTACCTCTACCTCATGGGTCCGGACAGCCGGGGCGTGAGTGGCACCGTCCTCGACGCCCAGCCGCTTACTTGAGGAAGAACTGCAGTTTTTCCCCGTCAATCTCCAGTTGATCGAGATTGTCCAGGGGATGGGGCTCGCTGCCGATAGTGCGGCCGTTGACCACCGGCAGCCGGCGGCCGCTCACATGGGTGACGAAATAGCCGTGGGGCCGGCGGGAAATGATGGCCCGGTTGCCGGGTCGTCCGAAGGGCGTGATGGGCCGCAAAAGCTCGATTTCCCTGCCCGCCTCCGCCCCCGACAGCAGCCGCACCGCCCCCAGGGGGAAGACGCTCTTCACCGCCCGCGCGGTGGCCACCGCGGTCTCCACCTGCAGACCGGTTTGTGCCTCGAGATCGATCCCCACCTCTTTCAGCCGGCTGCGGTCGAAGGCGGGAATCAGGAGGGTTTTGTCGAAATCCATGTCCGGCAGGGCCTTCTGGTTGATGTACTTGATCTTGTAGCGGCCCACTTCGATCACGTCGCCGTTCTGCAGGATATGGCGGCTTACCCGGCGCCCGTTGACCAGGGTGCCGTTGGTGCTCTTGAGGTCTTCCAGAATCTGGTCATTGCCCACCGTCAGGATGACGGCGTGTTCCTTGCTCACCCCCTGATCGGTGATCTGGATGTCGCAGCTTGCGCGGCGCCCGATGACGAACCGATCCTTCTCCAGGAAGTAGTTGCCCAGCACCGTGCCATTCAGGCTCAATACCAGCTTCGCCATATCGATCGCCTCACCGGTTCCACAAGCGGGGAAAAATCCGGGCCCACAACCCGCGCCGCGCGGGGAAGGGCCGATCCACACGGATCGCGGCCACGGAGATGTTGTCATGGCCGCCGTTGTCGTTGGCCATGATCACCAGTTGTTTGACAAGCAGCGGAAGGTTTTCCTGGAGGCTTTCCATGGCAAGCTCGATGTCCGCATCGTCCACCATGTCGTTGAGCCCGTCCGTGCACAAGAGATAGAGATCCCCCGGCAGTGCCCGTTCCTGTTTCACATCGACGACAATGTTCTGGTTCACCCCGAGGGCGCGCGTCACCAGGTTGCGGTTGTGGGATACGCGCGCATCCTCGGTGCTGATGAGCCCCATCTCGAGCTGTTCCTGCAGCAGGGAATGGTCCACCGTCAACTGCGTCAGGCGCCCCTCCCGCAGGCGGTAGGCGCGGGAATCCCCCGCATGGGCGATGGTCACCATGTCGTCGTGGAACAGCGCCATGACCAGGGTCGTGCCCATGCCCTGGAACTGGGGCCGGTTGTGGGCCGCATGGTAGATGGCCTGGTTGGCGCGGTTGACCGCGGCACGGATCACGTCGGTGGAGACAGGCTCCCGTGCCCCCTTGTCCCCCAGCTTGCCCTTCAACTCATTGGTGACGATGAGGGTGGCCATGCCGGCCGCCACGTCGCCCGCCTTGTAGCCTCCCATGCCGTCGGCGACGATGACAAGCCCCATGTCCTCATCCACGGCCACACTGTCTTCGTTGAAATTGCGCACCAGCCCGGCGTCGCTCAGGCTGGCAAAGGTCAAGGCATGACTGAGTTTCATGGAACACCTGCTTGGGCAGGGGGCCGCGCCCCCTTGCCTCCGATTTGTTGCGACAGCATATTACTTCGCCGCCGGTTGGGCCAGGCTTAACTTTTTGTTCACTTTGACGCTAATGGCATGGCGCCCCGGCAAGGCCGCGGCCGGGGCATTTTCCCTGTCATGACAAGCACATGGCGAATGCCCGGGATTAACGGCGCGCGGGCGCAAAACTTGAGGCCCCCGCCCTTTTCCCTTGACAGGGACCGGCCTAAAAACTACCGTTGAGTGCCTCACGGAAGCCGCACGGGCTGAAGACATTTCCGCCATGGTCATCGAGAAGCTGGGTCGTTACGTCATCGTCGAGGAGCTGGGCCAGGGGGCCATGGGTGTGGTCTACAAGGCCGTGGACCCTCTGATCGATCGCACCGTGGCGATCAAGACCATCAACCTGGACCTGTCCCGGGATGAGCTGGAAACCTTCGAAAAGCGGTTCCAGCGGGAGGTCCAGTCCGCGGGCAAACTCAATCATCCCAATATCGTCACCATCTACGATGTGGGCCGCGCGGAGGGCGTGGCCTACATGGCCATGGAATTCCTGCAGGGCAAGGAGCTGCGGGAGATTCTCGATTCCGGTGTGGTCCTGCCCATCGAGAAGGTGGTGCACATTGCCGCCCAGGTATGCGATGGCCTCGCCTTTGCCCACGAGCATGGCATCGTGCATCGGGACATCAAGCCGGCCAACATCATGGTGCTGAAGAACGGCATGGTGAAGATCACCGACTTCGGCATCGCCCAGGTCTCTTCCGCCTCCCGCACCATGGCCGGCATGGTCATGGGTTCGCCCAAGTACATGTCCCCCGAGCAGGTGGTGGGCCAGACGGTGGATGGACGTTCCGATATCTTTTCCCTCGGCGTGGTGTTGTACGAAATGCTCACCGGCAAGACCCCCTTCGTCGGCGACAACATCAGCGCCATCATGTACCAGATCCTCAACGAGGAACCCATCCCGCCCAAGGCCTTCAACCAGAACATCCCCGATTCCATCAACTACATCGTCCTCAAGGCCCTGGCCAAGCAACCGGATGCCCGTTACCAGACGGCGAAGGAACTGGCGCGGGATTTGCGCAAGTACAAGACCCTGGTGGTGCCGGCGCCGGGGGAAAACCCAGCCCCGGCGGCACCCCTGGAGCGGCGCCGCACGCCCCGCGACAGTCTGGGTGACAAAACCCAGGTCATCGCCCGCTTGAGTGAGGAAGAGGAAAACCCACCCCCCGCACCGGCTGCCGCCAGACGGCGCTGGCCCCATTGGGCGCTGCTGGCGGGCATCCCCCTCCTGCTTGCCGTCTTCATCGGGCTGATTGTCAGCCGCAAGGCGCCGGCCCCGCCGCCGCAGGTCGCCGCACCGCCCGTCGTCGTGGCAGAAGCCTCATCCCCGAAGGCGGAACAAGCCGCGCCCACCTCGGCTACCCCCGAGGCGCCCGCGGCTAGCCCCGAGGCGCCCGCCGCCCGGCCGGGAGCGCAAGAGGAAAAGAAACAAGCCGAAGAGAAAACGGAAGCCAAACCCACCCCGCCCGCCGGCAAAATGGCCACCAAGCCCGCCGGTGAGGCCACCGCCGCCCGCCGCGAGAAAAGCGAGCCCCGGCCCAAGGCGGTGGCCCTCACCTCCACCGCGGAAAGCCGGGTGGTGGAGCACGAGGCGGGCCCCGCGGCGGGGACGGCCACCCTCCTTCTGGCCATCAGTCCCTGGGGCGAGGTGTTCGTGGACGGCGTGCGCCAAGGGGTCAGCCCGCCGCTGCGGGAGCTGAAGGTCGCGGCCGGGGAACATCGCATCCTGATCGTCAACCAGACCTTCGCCCCCTACACGGAGACGATCCGGGTGGAAGCGGACGGCACCCACAAGATCAAATACAAATTCAGCAAATAGGCACCCCCATGATCCTGGCTCGCTGGCTTTGCCTCCTTGCCGCCCTGCTGGTCGCCGGCTGCGCCAGCCAGACGGCGCGCGACCTGGGCGTGGACAAGCTTGCCGTACGTAAGGCGGAAAAGCTCCTCTCCCAGGGCATCAGCCAATACGAGGACGGCAACTACAAGGCCGCCCAGAAAAGCCTCAACGAGGCCCTGGACGCGGGGCTTGCCTTCCAGTCGGACAAGATTGCCGCGCGCAAATACCTTGCCTTCATCTATTGCGCCTCGGGCCAGGAACGGGCCTGCCGGGACGAGTTTCGCCGGATTTTCGAGCTGGACCCGGACTTCCGCCTGGACCCCACGGAGGAAGGTCATCCCATCTGGGGGCCCATCTACCGGTCGGTGAAGTCGGAGATGGCGGCCCGCAGCCGTTCCCGCTGAGGCATCTTCAGCGGTAGAAAAATTCCAGGCGGGTACCCGCCACGTCCAGGATGTCGTGATCGTTGAGGAGATGGGGGGTGGCGCCGATTTCCATCCCGTTCACCTGGGGATAGGTGTCGCCCTCGACGAAGCTCAGATAATAGGCGGGGCCCCGCCGGGAAATCACCGCCGTCTGAATGCCCGGCTTACCCAGCGTGGTCACCGCGCGGGTGAGCGCGGTCTCGCGCCCGGCACCGGGCCCGGCCAGAAGTCGCAGATGGCCCGTGCCCTGGACCGTGGTGGGTGGCGTCGGCGCTAGCAAAGCCGTCGGGCTGCCCAGGATTTCCGTATCCGGCAGCACTTCACTTGCCTCTCCCCCTTCCACCTCCAGGTGGAACAGGGTCTGCCCTTCCCCGGCGGTCGCCGCGCGCACTGCAGCTTCCTTCTGGGCGCGGGTTTCCGGCGGCAGCCACACCGATGCCGGCTCCGTCCATGGCTCATGCAGGTAGCGTAGGGTGAAGCTGCCGATGGTCACCTCGTCGTCAGCCTGCAAATGGTGATGGCGGATGAGCCGGCCGTTCACCCGCACGCCGTTCATGCTGTTCAGATCCTGGATGAAGGAATCGTTGCGGATGGTGATGATCAGGGCGTGTTCATTGCTGACGGAAAGGTCATCGAGGACGAGGTCGTTGTCCAAGCGGCGGCCGATGCGGATACGCTCCCGGTCGAGGAGGCGCTCACCCAGCGGGTTGCCGTTGGCATCGAAAATGAGCAGGCGGGACATGGTGCCCTCTAGCGGATTCCCACGATAATGACGGAGATGTTGTCGTAGCCCCCGGCGGTATTCGCCGCCGCCACCAGCGCCTTGGCCGCCGCCTCCACCTCCCCCTGGGTATCACTCAGAATGGCGGCGATTTCTTCATCGGGGATCATATCGAACAAGCCGTCTGTGCAAAGGAGATAGAGATCGCCGGCGGCGACAGCCTGTTCCTGCACATCCACTTCCAACCCCGGTTCCACCCCGAGGGCGCGCGTGATGAGCCCGCGGCCCCCCATCAGGCGTGCCTGTTCCAGGGTGATGAGCCCGAAATCGATCTGTTCCTGGAGGACGGTATGATCCACCGTGAGCTGGGCGAGCTGGCCGGCGCGGAAACGGTACACCCGGGAATCCCCGATGCTGGCGATGATGGCCCGCTGGCCCTGCAAAAGCAGCGCCACCAGGGTGGTGCCCATGCCGGCGTAGGCCGGCTCCTGGAGACTGGCTTCGAAGACCGCCCGGTTGGCCTTGACAATCGCCGTGCACAGGCGCATGGCCGGCGCACTCAGCACCGCGCTGCAGCCTTCCTGCGCCGGCAGGGAAAGGGGAAGCTGACGGAACTCGGCGAGGACCATGCGCACCGCCAGCCGGCTGGCCACCTCGCCCGCGTTGCAGCCGCCCATGCCATCGGCCACCAGGAATAGGCCCGCGTCCAGGTCCCACGCCAGGGCATCTTCATTGTTGGTGCGCAGCCGGCCGGCATCGGTAAGCGCCGCGAAGGTCACGTGCAACGCCCGGTCAGGGGAAGCCGACCACTCCATGCCCGTTTCCATCTGCATGCTACGCACCCTCGTCAAAGTGCCGGGGCGTCTTTATGGGACCGCCAGGGCCAACCGCCCGGCGCCGGCGCTATTACGATGTCATTCTACGGGGCCGCCCGGAGCATGGCAACCGCCTCCTCCACCCGCTCGACGCCAAAGATCTCCAGCCCGGGCGGGGCCTGCCGGGGAACGTTGGACCGCGGCACGATGGCGCGCTCAAAACCCAGTTTGGCGGCCTCCTTCAGGCGGTCCAGCCCCCGCTGCACGGGACGCACCTCGCCGGCCAGGCCCACCTCGCCGAAGACCACCAGTTTGGGCGGCAGGGGCTGGTCCCGCAAGGAGGAGACGATGGCCAGCAGCACGGCGAGGTCCGCCGCCGGTTCGCTGATGCGCACCCCCCCCACGGCATTGACGAAGACATCTTGATCGAAACAGGCAATCCCCGCATGGCGGTGCAGGACCGCCAGCAGCATGGCCAGCCGGTTCTGCTCCAGCCCCACCCCCAGTCGCCGGGGATTCGCCGTGTGGGCCTCGTCCACCAAGGCCTGCACCTCCACCAGGAGGGGGCGGCTGCCTTCCTGGGTCACCAGGATGCAGGAGCCCGCCACCTGCCGGCCATGGTGGGAAAGGAACAGGGCGGAGGGGTTGGCTACTTCGCGCAAACCCTTCTCCGTCATGGCGAACACCCCCAGCTCATTGACGGCGCCGAAACGGTTCTTGAAGGCGCGCACGAGGCGAAAGCTGGAATGGGTGTCACCCTCGAAATAGAGGACCGTATCCACGATGTGTTCCAGCACGCGCGGGCCCGCCAGCGCGCCTTCCTTGGTGACATGCCCGACCAGAAGCACCGCGGTGCCGGACTGTTTCGCATACCGGGTCAGTTGGGCGGCGCATTCCCTCACCTGTGCCACACTGCCCGGCGCAGACTGCAGGGCATCGGAATAAAGGGTCTGGATGGAGTCGATCACCACCACGCGGGGCGCCGAGTTGCGCAGGGCCGCAAGAATCCGTTCCAGCCCGATTTCCGCCAAGAGGGCTACACGGCTTGCATCGAGCGCCAGGCGGCGCGCCCGCAGGGCCACCTGCTCGGCGGACTCCTCGCCGCTCACGTAGAGCACCTCCTGCTTCCGGCTCATGTGGGCCAGCGCCTGCAGCAGGAGGGTGGATTTGCCGATGCCCGGATCCCCGCCCAGCAACACCACGGCGCCCGGCACCAGCCCGCCCCCCAGAACCCGGTCGAGCTCGCCCACCCCCGTTGACCAGCGCGGCATCTCTTCGGCATCCACTTCCGCGAGCCGTTTCAGGCGTCCATCCGCCGCCAGCCCCTGGTAGCGATGGCTGCCCGTTGCCGGTGTTTCCGCCACCGTCTCCAGGAGGGTGTTCCAGGCACCGCAATGGGGACACTGTCCCTGCCATTTCAGGCTCTGCCCGCCGCAGTCGCTGCAGACGTAGACCGTTTTTGCCTTGGCCATGGCTATTCGACGACGAGGGGCACGCGCTCGGCGCGGCCGGTCAAGAGTTCATAGCTGACGGTTCCGGCACAGGCAGCCACCGTCTCCACCGGCAAACCCCGTCCCCACAGGGTGACCGGCGTGCCCACGCCGGCGCCAGGCAGGTGGGTGAGGTCCACGGCCAGCATGTCCATCGACACCCGCCCCAGCGTCCGGCTGGGCGCACCATCCACGAGCACCGGTGTGCCGGTCCCCGCATGACGGGGGTAGCCGTCGGCGTAACCACAGGCGACGATGCCCACACGCATGTCCCCCGGGGCGACGAAAGTGGCACCGTAACCCACACCATCGCCGCGACCGAGCCGCTGCACGGCAATGACGCGGGAGACGAGGCTCATGGCAGGCTGAAGCCCCAGCTCCGCCCCAGTTTGCTCCGGAAACGGCGAGGCGCCGTAGAGCATGAGGCCGGGGCGGACCCACGCGCCATGGGTTTCCGGGTAGCGCAAAAGCGCGGCAGAGTTGGCCGCACTGAAATTCCGGCTGTCCCCGATCAGCCGGAAAAAGCGGGCAAGCTGCTCCCCCGGCCCACCGGCTTCGTCGGCACAGGCAAAATGGGTCATGAAGGTGATGCGGGCCACCACCGGGCAGGCCTGAAGTCTCGCCCAGGCCGCAGGAAAATCCGCCGCGGAAAAACCCAGCCGGTTCATCCCCGTGTTGACCTTGAGGAACACTTCGAGCCGGGGCCCCGGCGGCAGCGCCTCCAGCATGGCCAGTTGTTCCTCGTCATGCACCACGAGCATAAGCTGCCGCTGCACCGCTTCGCCCAGTTCATCCGGGGCGAAGACGCCCTCCAGGAGCAGGATGGGCTGGCGAAACCCCGCCTCCCGCAGACGCACGGCCTCCTCGAGGGTGAGCACGGCGAAACCATCCGCTGCCGCCAGGGCCGCGGCCACCGGCAACAGGCCATGGCCATAGCCATTGGCTTTGACCACGGCGAGGATGCGCGCCGTGGTCTTGCTGCGGGCAACGGCGAGGTTGTGGCTTAAGGCGTCACGGTGGATGAGCGCTTGGAGGGGGCGGGACATGGGCCGGAAGTTCCCTTGGGCAAGGCAAGGCAGTTCAGTAGGTGCCCGGATGGGCCAGATTCTCGAACCGGGTGTATTCCCCAAGGAAGGTCAGTTTGACGGTGCCGATGGGTCCATTGCGCTGTTTGCCGATGATGATCTCGGCGATTCCCTTGTCGGGTGTTTCCGGGTTGTACACCTCGTCCCGGTAGATGAAGAGGATCAGGTCCGCATCCTGCTCGATGGCCCCGGATTCCCGCAGATCGGACATCACCGGCCGCTTGTTGGGACGGCTTTCCAGGCTGCGGTTGAGCTGGGAGAGGGCGATCACCGGCACATCCAGCTCCTTGGCCAGCGCTTTCAGGGAACGGGAGATCTCGGAAATCTCGGTGGCGCGGTTTTCGCCCTGGTTGCTGCCGCTCATGAGCTGCAGATAGTCGATGACGATGAGCCCCAGCCGTCCACACTGGCGATGCAGCCGCCGCGCCCGTGCGCGCAGTTCCAGCGCGGAAAGGGCGGCGGTCTCGTCGATGTAGATGGGGGCATCGTTGAGCTTGCCCACGGCATAGGTGAGGCGTTGCCAGTCTTCGTCCATGAGGCGGCCGGTGCGCACACGGTGCTGATCGAGCCTGCCCACCGAACCGATCATGCGCATGACGAGCTGGGTGCCGGCCATCTCCATGGAAAATACCGCCACCGGCAGGCGCGTCTCCAGGGCCACGTGCTCGGCGATGTTGAGGGAGAACGCCGTTTTCCCCATGGAGGGCCGGCCGGCAATGATGATGAGATCGCCCGGTTGCAGGCCGGAGGTCATGCGATCCAGATCCGTGTAGCCGGTGGGGATGCCGGTGACCTCGCTGGCACTGTCGCGCTGGAAGAGGAGATCGATGCGTTCCACCACCTGGGTGAGCAGCGGCTGGATCTCGCTGAAGCCCTGTTTGCCGCGGTTGCCCATCTCGGCGATGTGAAACACTTTGGCCTCGGCCTCATCCAGCAGCTCCGAGGCGGAGCGCCCGCCGGGGTTGTAGGCGGAATCGGCAATGGCCGTCCCCACTTCGACCAGGCTGCGCATGATGGCGCGGTCGCGGACGATTTCCGCATAGCGGCGGATGTTGGCCGCCGAGGGGGTGTTCTGCGCCAGGGTGGCGAGGTAGGCGAGCCCCCCCACCGTGGCCAGTTCGCCGGCATTTTCCAGAGCCTCGGCCACGGTCACGACGTCGGCCGGTTTATTTGCCTCCAGCAGCCCGACAACGTGGCGGTAGATGAGGCGGTGATCGTAGCGGTAGAAATCCTCCTCCCGCAAAAGATCGCCGATGCGCTCCCAGGCACTGTTGTCGAGCAGCAATCCGCCCAACACGGCCTGTTCCGCCTCCACCGAATGGGGGGGGAGTTTGATGGCTTCGAACTGCTGGTCGCCCATGGTCGTTTCCACGCTCACGCCGCGATGCGGTCGGGGAGAAGCTAGTATAGCGGTCACGGAAGCAAAAAGGGCTGCCCCCTGGCAGCCCCCGCAACCGACGACGCCGCGCCTTTCACTCGGGAACGACGGTCACCGTGATGCTGGTGCGCACGTCGGTGTGCAGCACCAGGTCGATCGCATATTCGCCGATGGCTTTGATGGGCCCGGCCGGCATGCGGATTTCCGATTTGGCGACACTGATGCCCTTGGCCTTGAGGGCCTCGACGATGTCCACCGTGCCCACGGAGCCAAACAGCTTGCCATCGACACCGGCCCGCTGCGCGATCTGGACGTTCATGCCCGCGAGCTGGTCCGCCCGCGCCTGGGCGGCAGCGAGTTTTTCCGCTTCCTGGCGTTCCAGTTCGGCACGCCGCCGCGCAAACTCCTCGATGTTTTCCGGCGTGGCGCGCTTGGCCTTGCCTTGCGGGATTAGATAGTTGCGCGCATAGCCGTCCTTGACCTTCACCACATCGCCGAGCTGGCCCAGGTTGGCCACTTTTTCCAACAGGATCACTTGCATCGCCGCCTCCTCAGTGCTGGTCGGTGTAGGGCAGCAGGGCAAGGAAACGGGCCCGCTTCACGGCCGTGGAAAGCTGCCGCTGATAGCGCGCCTTGGTGCCGGTGATGCGGGCGGGAATGATCTTGCCCGTCTCGCTGATGAAATCCTTGAGCAGATTGACATCCTTGTAATCCACTTCCTTGATGCCTTCCGCGGTGAAGCGGCAGAACTTGCGGCGTTTGTACATTTGCCGGGACATGTTTCACCTCTCGTCGGTCAATTCGATCGTTTGCACGTGCAGCACAAGCTGCGGCTCGGTGCGGCTTTTCCGCGTCAGATAACCTTCACACACCACCTGCGCATCCCGGGGCCAGCGGGCAATGGTTTCCGCCAACGCCTCGAAGGCCATGGCGGGGATCAGACACTCGACCCTGCGCCGGCTTTGCCCGGTCTGCTGTTCCGAGCGATGCGCCAGAAGGAAACGCAGAACGGCCACCCCCGCCGGGGTATGGCGCAGGCTGCCCTTGTCGATGATCCGGCCGCAGATGCGCGTCCGGTTGCACGCCACGTCAGCCTTCGTTGGATGCTTCCGCGGCGGCGGGCGCCTCGACCGCCTCCGGTTTGTCGCCGGTGGGCACGGTCTTGGCCTTCTCCTCCTTCATCATCGGCGAAGGTTCGGTGACCGGTCCCTTCATGCGGATGATGAGGTGGCGCAGCACCGCATCGTTGAACTTGAAGGCATGGTCCAGCTCGTCCAGCGTGGCCTGGTCGCACTCGATGTTCATGAGCACATAATGGGCCTTGTGGACTTTCTGGATGGGATAGGCAAGCTGCCGGCGGCCCCAGTCTTCCAGCCGGTGGATGCGGCCGTTACGGCCGGTGATGAGGGTTTTGTAACGTTCGATCATCCCCGGCACCTGCTCGCTCTGGTCCGGATGGACGATGAACACGATCTCGTAATGTCGCATGCACTCTCCTTGTGGATAAAGCCTGCCGCGGTGCGCACGGATCAGGCAAGGTTTGCCTCTTTTCCCGATTGGCAATCGGGGAACGGCCAATTCTACCGGCTCCCGTCAGGCGCCGCAAGCCGCCCGGCAGGACAATGGCCTGCCCGACAGGAATCGAACCTGTAACCCCCAGCTTAGAAGGCTGGTGCTCTATCCGGTTGAGCTACGGGCAGCAAGACAAGGACGCCGCAAGGGCGCGAGGGGTCGGGGTGGAGGGATTCGAACCCCCGACTTCCTGCTCCCAAAGCAGGCGCGCTACCAGGCTACGCTACACCCCGAACGACGCGCGACTATAGCGTCCGCCCCCCAAAAAAGCAACGCAAAGCCCTTGAGGAAAAGGGGCTTGCAGTGCGATCATTCGGTTTTTTTCCCCCGCCTTCATGAGCGCCCGAATCCTCAACGGCAAGGCCCTTGCCGAAACGCTACTCGCGGATGTGCGCCGCCAGGTGGAGGTGCGGCTTGCCGCTGGCAAACGCCCCCCGGCCCTGGCGGTCATCCTGGTGGGCGACGACCCCGCTTCCACCATCTACGTACGCAACAAACGCAAGGCCTGCGAGACGGCGCGGGTCCGCTCGGTTTCCCATGATCTGCCCGCCGCCATCCCGGAACAGACGCTGTTGCACCTCATCGACGAACTCAATGCCGATGCCAGTGTGGACGGCATCCTCGTCCAGGCACCCCTGCCCCCCCACATCGACGGGGAGACGGTGATCGAACGCATCCGGCCGGACAAGGACGTGGACGGTTTCCATCCCTACAACATCGGCCGGCTGGCAGTGCGCCTACCCATCCTGCGCTCCTGCACGCCCTGGGGTGTGATGCACCTGTTGCGCAGCACGGGCACCGAGCTCAAGGGCAGGCAGGCGCTGGTGGTGGGGGCATCCAATCACGTGGGTCGGCCCATGGCCCTGGAGCTGTTGCTCGCCGGCTGCACGGTGACCATTGCCCACCGTTTCACCCGCGACCTGCCGCAACTGGTCGCCCAGGCGGAAATCCTGGTGGTGGCAGTGGGCAAGCCGGGGCTGATCCGGGGCGAGTGGGTGCGGGAGGGCGCCATCGTCATCGACGTGGGCATCAACCGGCTGCCCGATGGACGCATCTGCGGCGATGTGGAATTCGAAGCCGCTGCCCGTCGCGCCGCCTGGATCACCCCCGTGCCCGGCGGGGTGGGCCCCATGACCGTGGCCACCCTGCTGGCCAACACCCTCCAGGCAGCCAACCTGCACGACCCTCTTTGATCACCCGGCTTGGCGACGATGCCAGGCCTCAAGCAGTGCCACATCCACCCAGGACTTGCCCGCCGCCTCGCCGGCGATGAGCTGAAAGGGGGCCCCGGGCTCGCCCAGATCGCTCAGCACCGCCATCGCACCGCTGAAGTCGTGATTGCGGGTGTAGTCGTTGACGGTCACCACTGTCGCCAAACCGGCTGCCCGGCTCGCGCGGATGCCATTTTCCGAATCCTCGAAAGCCACACAGGCGCGAGCATCCAGCCCAAGGTGCTCGAGAACCCAATGATAGATATCGGGCGCCGGTTTTTTGTGCGGCACGATGTCTCCTGCGCCAATCACCTCGAACCAGTCCTCCGCATCCGGCGCCAGACTGTGGCGCAGCAGGGCGGTGACGTTCTCCGGCGTGGTGGTCGTGGCAATGGCCAGGGAAAGCCCCGCCTGCCGCGCCTCTTCCAGGAGCCGCCGCACGCCCGGCCGCAGGGGAATGCCACCGGTGGCCAGAAGCTGCGTATAGTGGCGGGTTTTGGCCTGGTGCAGCGCCGCCACCAGTTCATCGAAGTCCGGCGGTGGCACGAAATCCGGCCGGTACCGGGCCACGTAGTGGCGGATGCGCTCCTTGCCGCCCGTGATCGTCAGAAGCTCCCCATAGAGGACCCCATCCCACTCCCAGTCCAGGCCAAACTCGCGAAAGGCGGCGTTGAATGCGAGCCGGTGGCCATCACGTTCGGTGTCGGCGAGCGTGCCGTCCACGTCGAAAATCAGGGCTTGCAGGGTCACGGGGCTGCTCCTTCGAGGGAGGGAAGAACCGCGCTTGCGGTACCGGGGAAAAGCTGGTATTAAATCGGCTTTTCGCCGACGGTGACACTGAGATGGCTGCAGAATTCCACAAGACCTTCGCCCCCTACGTACCCAAGAAGGGCGAAGCCTATATGAACCCGAAACAGCTCGCGCATTTTCGCAAAATCCTGGAGGAGTGGAAAGCCGAGCTGTCCCAGGACATCGACCGCACCGTCCACACCATGCAGGACGAGGCGACGGTATTCGCTGATCCCAACGATCGGGCAAGTCAGGAGTCCGACATGGCCTTGGAGCTGCGTAACCGGGACCGGGAACGCAAGCTCATCAAAAAGATCGAGGAGACCCTGGCCAAGATCGACGCCGGGGAATACGGCTACTGTGAAAGCTGCGGGGTGGAAATCGGCCTCAAACGGCTGGAAGCCCGTCCCACCGCCACACTCTGCATCGACTGCAAGACCCTGGACGAGCTGCGCGAGCGGCAAATGGCCAAGTAAACCCTCCATGAGCGCCCCTGCCCCACTGCCGGATACCGACTTCACCCGCAAGCTCAACGGGCTGTTGTACGGCATCATGCAGTGGGATCAGCTCACCGCCTTCTGGCAGCGGGTCGATCCCCAGGCCGGCTGGTACCTCTACGCCGTGGGGGAGCCTCCCCCCACCGCGCCGGCCGATGCCGACCACGTGCGCAAATTCATCACCGACCTGGATCGCCTGCTGCGGGAAGAACACCGGGAGGACTACTGCAGCATCGTCTATGCAGACGATCTGGAGCATCCCACCTTCATCAAGATCTACGACCCCAACCACCTCGGCAGCAGTTGCGGCTCTTCCAGGAATCCCGTCCTGCCCGGCTGGGTGATGAGCCAGGTGCCACCAGTGGAACTGAAACCGGCCTGGATTGTGCCCCAGAGCCGACGCCGCTGGTGGCAGGGCTTCCTCGCCTCGCTGCGCTGAAAGGGCCTCCGGCCCAGCCCCCTGCCGATCGGTAGGACCCACCTCCCGGCCTGGGCGCCGGCGCCTTGGCGCCACGCTAGCGGGAGCGGGGCGGGTTGAAAAGGCTTCGCCAATGAAAAAGGGCAGCCGAAGCCGCCCTTCTTCCGACCCCAGTAGAAATCAGGCCGCCGGCTCGGGTTTCTTTTCCGCGCTCTCAGCCTTCTGTCCTGCCGGCGGCTCCAAGAGGGCCTTCATGGAAAGACGCAGGCGACCCTTCTCGTCCGCCTCCAGGACCTTGACGCGCACGGTCTGGCCTTCCTTGAGGTAGTCGGAGACGTTGTTCACCCGTTCATGGGCAATCTGGGAGATGTGCAACAGGCCGTCCCGGCCGGGCAGCACACTGACGATGGCGCCGAAATCCAGCAGCTTGAGCACCGTCCCCTCGTACACCTTGCCCACTTCCACTTCGGCGGTGAGTTCCTCGATGCGCCGCTTGGCGGCGGCGCCGGCTTCCGGATTGACGCAGGCGATGGTGACCGTGCCATCCTCGGCGATATCGATCTGGGTTCCGGTCTCCTCGGTGAGGGCACGGATGACGGCTCCACCCTTGCCGATCACGTCCCGGATCTTCTCCGGGTTGATCTTCATGGTGATCATGCGGGGGGCGTAAGTGGAAAGCTCCTCCCGCACTTGGGGCATGGCCTCCTTCATGAGCTTGAGGATGTGCATGCGCCCTTCCCGCGCCTGATTGAGGGCGACCTGCATGATCTCCTTGGTGATGCCGGTGATCTTGATGTCCATCTGCAGGGCAGTGACACCGCGTTCGGTGCCGGCCACCTTGAAATCCATGTCACCCAGGTGGTCCTCATCCCCCAGGATGTCGGTGAGCACGGCAAAGCGGTTCCCTTCCTTGATCAGGCCCATGGCGATCCCCGCCGTATGGGCCTTCACCGGCACGCCCGCATCCATCAGGGCAAGACAGCCGCCGCAGACCGAAGCCATGGAGCTGGAGCCATTGGATTCCGTGATTTCGGAAACGAGGCGGATGGAATAGGCGAATTCCTCCTCGCTGGGCAGCACGGCCAGCAGAGCCCGCTTCGCCAGCCAGCCATGGCCGATTTCCCGCCGCTTGGGCACGCCCACCCGCCCGGTCTCACCGGTGGCATAGGGGGGCATGTTGTAATGCATCATGAAACGCTCGGAATAGCTGCCTTCGAGGGCATCGATGATTTGTGCATCGCGGGCGGTACCCAGGGTCGCCACCACCAGCGCCTGCGTTTCCCCCCGTGTGAAGAGGGCGGAGCCGTGGGCACGGGGTAGGATGCCGGTGCGGATACTGATGGGGCGCACCGTGCGCGTGTCGCGACCATCGATCCGGGGCTCACCGGCGAGGATGCGGCTGCGCACCACCTTGGCTTCCAACTCGAAGAAATGGGACTTGATGGCGTTCTGCGCCATGGTATCCATGTCGGGCGTGATGAGCTCGGCAAAGACTTTTTCCCGGATCGCATCCACCCGCGCCACTCGCTGCTGTTTCTGGGTGATGCGGTAGGCTTCCTGAAGCTCCGCTTCGGCAAGCTGGCGGATGCGTTCCACCAGGGCTTCGTCACGCGCAGGCGGCGTCCAGTCCCACGGCTCGGCACCGGCCTCTTCGGTAAGCTCGTTGATGGCCCGGATGACGGTTTGCAACTGTTCGTGGCCGAACATCACCGCCCCCAGCATCACGTCCTCGGGCAGCTCCATGGCCTCCGATTCCACCATCAACACCGCCTGCTCCGTGCCCGCCACCACCAGATCGAGCTCAGAAGTCTTCAGCTCGCTGATGGTGGGATTGAGCAGATACTGGCCGTCCTGGTAACCCACGCGGGCGGCGCCAATGGGGCCGTGGAAAGGCACACCGGAAAGGGATAGCGCCGCCGACGCCCCGATGAGCGCCGGGATGTCCGGATCCACGTCGGGGTTGGCGGACATCACCGTCGCCACGATCTGCACTTCGTTGTAGAAACCATCGGGAAAGAGGGGCCGCAGGGGGCGGTCGATGAGGCGGGAGGTGAGAATTTCCTTCTCGGAGGGCTTGCCTTCACGCCGAAAGAAGCTGCCGGGAATGCGCCCTGCAGCGTAGGTACGTTCCTGGTAATCCACGGTCAGGGGGAAGAAATCCTGGCCCGGTTTCACCCCCTTCGCCGCCACCACCGTGACCAGCACACAGGTGTCGTCCATGTTAACCATCACCGCGCCGCTCGCCTGCCGCGCGATCTCCCCCGTTTCCAGAGTCACCTGGTGTTTGCCGTAGGCAAAGGTCTTCTTGAAATATGCCACCTTGGGAATCCTCAACTGAAAGGCCGCAGCCACGGCCAGGAAAAAACCAAACCTCCAATTGAAAAAGGCGCGGAGACCGCGCCTTTCCCACACCCGCCTTACTTGCGCAGACCGAGGCGGTCGATCAATGCCCGATAGCGGTCCGCATTGGTGCGCTTGAGATAGTCAAGCAGCTTGCGCCGCTTGCTCACCAGCTTGAGCAGACCGCGGCGGGAATGGTGATCCTTGACATGGGTCTTGAAGTGTTCGGTGAGGTCATTGATGCGCGCAGTCATCAGCGCGACCTGCACCTCGGGCGAGCCGGTATCGCCTTGCGCCAGTTGGTACTCGCGCACAATCTTTGCTTTTTCAGCGGTGGTGACAGCCATTCGTTTCGCTCCAGAGAAAGGCGAAATTTTACACGCCAAATATCCAGTTTCACAAGCTTTTCCCGGCTCCTCCCCCCGCCTGGTGCGCCGCGGCCTGGCTTTCGGCCAAAAGCCGGCGGGGGGCGAGCCGGCCATCCCGGTCAACCTGGGCTATGCCGATAAATTTTTGTTTTTCATCGTAAACCCGGTAAACCCGAGAAAATTCCAGGCGCGGCAGCCAAAGCGCCTGGCCGCGTCTGAAATAGAAAGCCCCGTCGGCATCGAGATCGATGCGGGGAAGATCGGCAACGAGCACGTCGGTGGGCAGCAGCTGGGCCATGCGGTCCGCCTCGCCCATGGCTTCCAGCCGGTCGAGAGCAATGGCGTCGTCGACGGAAAACGGCCCGACACCGGTCCGGCGTAACGCCGCCAGGTGGCCGCCGCAGCCAAGAAGACGCCCGATGTCCTCCGCCAGCACCCGGACATAAGTACCCTTGCTGCAGTGCACGTCCACTTCGAGGGTGTCCCCCGTAAAGTCGAGAAGCCGCAGCTCGTGGATGACCACCCGCCGGGGGGCGCGCTCCACTTCAACACCCTTGCGCGCGTAGTGGTAAAGGGGCCGCCCCTGGTATTTCAGCGCCGAGTGCATGGGCGGCACCTGCTCGATTTCGCCCACGAAACGGCCCAGGACCGCCTCCACCTGTGCCCGGCTGACCTCGACGGGACGGGTTTCCAGCACCTGCCCGTCCGCATCCCCGGTATCCGTGGTCTGGCCCAGCCGGATCACGGCGCGATAGCGTTTGTCCGCGTCGGTCAGATAGTGGGAGAACTTGGTCGCTTCACCGAAACAGATGGGGAGCAGGCCGCTGGCCAGCGGGTCGAGGTTGCCGGTGTGGCCCGCCTTGGCGGCCTGGTAGAGGCGCCTTGCGTGCTGCAACGCGCCATTGGAGGTCATGCCCACAGGTTTGTCCAACAGCAGCACGCCGTCGATGGCGCGCTTCGGCCACTTGCCCCCCATGCGCGTGCTACTCGCCCTGATGACGTTTGGCGTCCTCGGCGATCGCCGCCTCGATGAGCTTGTCCATCTGCATGCCCCGTTCGATGGAGGTGTCATGCACGAAATGGAGCTGGGGCATCACCCGCAATTTGACCCGTCTGGCCACCTCGCTGCGCAGGAAACCCGCCGCCGACTGCAGGCCCTGCAGCGCCTCCTGGACCCGCGCCTGGTCACCGAGGAGACTGAAATAGACCTTGGCATGGGCGTAATCGTTGCTGACCTCCACATCGGTGAGGGTGACCATGCCGATGCGGGGGTCCTTCACTTCCAGGCGAAGCAGGTCGGCGAGCTCGCGCCGGATCTGTTCCGCAACGCGCCGCAGACGGGAATGATCCTTTGCCATGGACTCACGCGGTCATCAGAGTGTGCGGGCGACCTCGACGACCTCGAAGATCTCGAGCTGGTCGCCTTCGCGGATGTCGTTGAAATTGCGGATGGACAAACCGCATTCGAACCCGGCCTTGACCTCTTTCACGTCTTCCTTGAAGCGTTTGAGGGAATCGAGCTCGCCGGTGTGCACCACCACGCCGTCGCGGATCACCCGCACGCTGGCGCCCCGCCGGACCACGCCCTCCAGCACGTAACAGCCCGCCACCGTGCCCACCTTGGAGATGCGGAAGACCTGGCGCACCTCCAGCAGGCCCAGTTGCTGCTCCTTCTTCTCGGGCGCCAGCATGCCGGACAGCGCCGCCTTGATCTCGTCCACCGCATCGTAAATGATGTTGTAATAGCGGATGTCCACCCCCGAACTCTGGGCGAGTTTGCGCGCCTGCGCATCAGCACGCACGTTGAAGCCGATGATCACCGCCTTGGAGGCCAGGGCCAGGTTGACGTCGGATTCGGTGATGCCACCCACCCCGCTGTGGATGATGTTGACCTTCACCTCGGGCGTGGAGAGTTTGCTCAGGGCATGGGTCAACGCTTCCTGGGACCCCTGCACGTCGGCCTTGATGATGAGGGCAAGGGACTTCACCTCGCCTTCGGCCATCTGATCAAAGATGTTCTCCAGCTTCGCCGCCTGTTGCTTGGCGAGCTTCACGTCCCGGTATTTGCCCTGCCGGAACAGTGCAATTTCCCGCGCCTTGCGCTCGTCGAGGACGACGATCGCCTCTTCGCCCGCCTGGGGAACATCGGACAGACCGAGAATCTCCACCGGGATGGACGGCCCCGCCTCCTTCACCTGCCGGCCGTTCTCATCCAGCATCGCACGCACGCGGCCGAAAGCCGTGCCCGCCAGCACCACATCACCCTGATGCAAGGTGCCCGACTGCACGAGCACAGTGGCCACCGGCCCGCGGCCCTTGTCCAGACGGGATTCGATGACCAGGCCCTTGGCCGGGCAGTCCCGCGGTGCCTTGAGGTCCAGCACCTCTGCCTGCAGGAGCACCCGTTCCAGCAAGTCGTCGATGCCTTGGCCGGTCTTGGCGGAGACTTCGACGAACATGGTGTCACCGCCCCACTCCTCGGGCACCACCCCGTGGTTGGACAGTTCCTGTTTCACCCGCTCGGGATTCGCTTCGGGTTTGTCGATCTTGTTGATGGCCACCACCAGAGGCACGTTGGCCGCCTTGGCATGATGGATCGCCTCGATGGTCTGCGGCATCACGCCATCGTCCGCCGCCACCACGAGGACGACGATGTCAGTTGCCTTGGCTCCCCGGGCGCGCATGGCGGTGAACGCCTCGTGGCCCGGTGTGTCGAGGAAAGTGACCATGCCGCGCGGGGTCTGTACGTGATAGGCCCCGATGTGCTGGGTAATGCCCCCCGCCTCGGCGCTCGCCACCCGCGTCCGGCGGATGTAGTCGAGCAAGGAGGTTTTGCCGTGGTCCACATGCCCCATGACGGTGACCACCGGCGCCCGGGGCAGTGCTTCCACCTCCTTGACCTGGGCTTCCTCGAGATAGGCCTCGGGGTTGTCCAACGCCGCCGGCTTGGCCACATGCCCCATCTCTTCCACCACGATCATGGCCGTTTCCTGATCCAGCACCTGGTTGATGGTGACCATGGTTCCCATCTTCATCAGGGCCTTGATGACCTCGGCCGCCTTGACGGCCATGCGATGGGCAAGCTCCGCCACCGTGATGGTCTCCGGCACGAGCACCTCGCGCACGATGGGCTCCGTCGGCGCGGTGAAGGCATGGGCCCCCTCTTCGGCCTTGTGCCGGCCCGCCCTGGGCTTCTCCCGCCAGCCGGCGCCGCTCACATCCCCTTTCACCTTGATGCCGCGCTTCCTTGCCCCTTCCTCCACCCAGCCGGTGGCCGGAGCAGCCTTTTTCTTGGCGCCCTTCTTCTTCTCGGCTTCCGCGGTTTCCTCGGCCTTGGGAATGTGCAGCGTGCCTTCCGCTTTTGCTTCCACCGCGGGGGCGGCGGGTGCGGTCTCCGCCGTCACCTGCGGCGCCACCTCGGCAGGCGCTGCCTCTTCGGCTTTCGGCGCCTCTTCGCCGGCCTTCCGGCTGCGGGCACGTTGCGCCCGTTTCTCCGCTTCCTCTTTCTGGCGGGCGATGAGTTCGGCGGCTTTTCTTGCCTCTTCCTCGCGCTTGATCTGCTGCTCTGCATCGATCACCGCCTGCGCGGGCTTGGCTTCGGCCACGGGTTCGGCCGCCGGCGCTACCAGGTCACGCTTGATGAGGACGCGCTTCTTGCGCACCTCCACCTGGATGGTGCGCGCCTTGCCCGTGGCGTCCGCCTTGCGGATTTCCGTCGTCTCCCGCCGGGTGAGCGTGATCTTGCTGCGGTTTTCTTTGACCCCGTGGGCGCGACGCAGATAGTCCAGAAGCTGCGCCTTGTCCTGCTCGGTCAGGGGATCTTCGGCAGCGCTCTTGTTCACCCCGGCCGCTTTGAGCTGTTCGAGCAGCACCGTTTCCGCCACGCCCAGCTCCGAGGCAAATTGCGCTACGCTCATCTGTGGCATTGAAGCCCTCCCTCTATTCCGTCCGTTCTCTCAACCGCCGCTCTGTTCCGCCGCAAACCACGGCGCACGCGCCGTCATGATGAGGCTCTTGGCCCGCTCCGGGTCCATGCCGGTCATCTCCACCAGATCGTCCACCGCGAGATCGGCCAGCTCCTCCATGGTGGAGATCCCCTTGGCCGCCAGCAGGCGGGCGGTTTCCGCATCCATCCCGGCCACGTTCGCCAAATCCTCGGCGACGTGCTCCACTTTCTCTTCACTGGCGATGGCGTCGGTGAGGAGCACGTTACGGGCCCTGCTGCGCAGTTCGTTGATCGTCTCCTCATCAAAGGCCTCGATCTCCAGCATCTCGGACAAAGGCACGTAAGCGATTTCCTCCAACGACGTGAAACCCGCCTCCACCAGCACCTGGGCGACTTCCTCGTCCACGTCGAGTTTTTCCATGAACTCCTTCATGATCCGCTCCGCCTCTTCGGCGCTCTTCTGCTGGGCTTCTTCCGCGGTCATGATATTGAGGTCCCAGCCGGTGAGCTCGGAGGCAAGGCGCACGTTCTGGCCACCGCGGCCGATGGCCAGGGCAAGCTGGTTCTCTTCCACCACCACGTCCATGCTGTGCTTGTCCTCGTCGACGACGATGCTGGAGATTTCCGCTGGAGCCAGTGCGTTGATCACGAACTGCGCGGGGTCCGCTGACCACAACACGATATCCACCCGCTCACCGGCGAGCTCGCTGGTGACGGCCTGTACGCGCGATCCCCGCATGCCGATACAGGTCCCCTGTGGGTCGATGCGGGGGTCATTGGACTTGACGGCGATCTTCGCCCGTACTCCAGGGTCGCGTGCCGCCGCCTTGATCTCGATCAGACCTTCCTCGATCTCGGGTACCTCCAGCTCGAACAGCTTGACCAGAAACTCCGGCGTGATGCGCGACAGGATGAGCTGAGGGCCCCGCGCCGCACGATCGATCTTGAGTAGATAGGCGCGCACCCGATCGCCCACCCGCAGGTTTTCCTTGGGAATCATCTGATCCCGCGGCAGCACGGCCTCGATGCGACCAGACTCGATGATGGCATTGCCCCGCTCCATGCGCTTGATGACGCCCGTGACCAGGTGCTCCTTGCGCTCCAGGAAGTCATTGAGAATCTGCTCCCGCTCCGCTTCCCGGATTTTCTGCAGGATCACCTGCTTTGCCGTCTGCGCACCGATGCGCCCAAACTCGACGGGTTCCAGGTGTTCCTCGATCACGCCGCCCACCTCGATGTCCGGCTGCTTCTTGCGCGCCTCGGAAAGGGGGATCTGCAGGCCTTCGTCCACATACTCTTCATCGGGCACCACGTGCCAGCGACGGAATGTCTCGTATTTGCCCGTTTCCCGGTCGATGCTCACCCGGACATCTACGTCCTCGTGAAACCGCTTCTTCGTCGCCGAGGCGAGCGCGAGCTCGAGGGCGGAGAACACCACTTCCCTGTCCACGTTCTTTTCGCGCGCCAGCGCATCCACCACCAGAAGAATTTCGCGGCTCATACAACAACCTCCGGTCAAATATTGGGGATGAGACGCGCTTTCTCGATGTTCGCGAGCTCGAACGTCTTCAGCATTCCGTCCACATCCATTTCCAGTACGCCCTCGTGCACGCCTTTGAGCACCCCACTTACGTTGCGACGTCCTTCCACCGGCACACGCAGCTTGAGCTGCGCCCGCTCGCCGGCGAAGCGCTCGAAATCGGCGGCCTTCTTCAAGGGGCGGTCCAGGCCGGGCGACGACACCTCCAGGCGGTCGTAGTCATAGTCGAGCTCCACCGCGAGCAGCCGGGTGAGATGGTTGCTCACCCGCACGCAGTCATCGATGGTGACCCCGCCCGGCTTGTCGATGAATAGGCGAATCAGCCTGCCTCGGTGGCCCCTCTCCAGGTCCACGAGCTCGTACCCAAGTCCGGGCAATGTCTTCTCCAACAGCGCCTGCAAGTCCATACGACCGCCAGAAACAAAAAATGGGCGCAACGCCCATCCCTTTGAGTCGGCCATTATAACAGGAAAACAAGAACTAAGGGAAGGAATCCGCTCTTTGCCGCGAGGCCCGCGGCAAAGAGGCCCACGGCTTCCCCACGGCGGCAAAGCCCCCGGGTGCGCCGCGGCTCAGGCAGGTCCGCCCGGCATCTTAAGGCTGGCGCACTCAAGCTGTCGCCAGCGCGGCTGGGATGCTCCGGTGGAGACTTAGACGGCCGGCACCCCGGGGCATGCCCGACAGTGCGCCAGGGCCAGGGGGATGCGAAGTGTACCTCGTGCAAAAGACAAAGCCCTCTTTTTGAGGGCTTTGTGGGGTGGGGGTGCCTGGCGGTGACCTACTTTCGCGGAGGGGATCTCCACTATCATCGGCGCGAGCC
>JAIMAL010000010.1 GCA_023511995.1 Burkholderiales bacterium | reverse complement strand
GGCACAGGCCTCGTTGACCCGCCCGTCGCCATAGCGACGGACCAGACCGAGCAGCGCATACACCTGGCGCATCCGCGTCCACGGCAGGTCCCCGGCCAAGAGCGCCCGGGCGAACTCGCCGATGGCCGCGCCGTGGCGGTCGGCCTGCCGCCCGAGGCTCTCGACGTCGCGCAGGGCGTAGATGGTTTTCTCGACCGGGAAGTCGGCCCGGTCCAGCGCCCGGCCGCCGGGGGGCATCCGCGGGTGGACCTTCACGCAGGTCGCGCCGTCGTAGAAGCGCACCGTGGACTGGTCGGCGCGGGCGCGGAGGGTCTTGCCGACGTACGCCGTCGGCAGCGAGTAGAGCGCGCGGGCAACCTGGGCATGTTGATCGGGCGCGACCTTGGGCTCGCACCAGAGCGGAATGTCATAGAGCTCGGTCGGGGCGGGCCGCAGCCGCGGCTGCTCGACCTGCTCGAAGTGCTCGCGGGGCTGCTGCAGGGTGCGGTTGTGGCGACGCAACCCGTAGTCCTCCAAGCACCACTGCCGCGCGTGGGCGCGCGCCGCGTCCAGATCGGCGAGGACCTCGCCGGCGAAGCAGTCCTCGCGGACGGAGGGCACGGCGCGTTCCACGCGCGCCTTGTCCCGGGCTCGGCGCACGCGGGTGGGATCGATCACGAAGCCCCGCGCCTGGGCGTACTCGAGGAAGGTCTGATTGAGGTGCGGCTCCAGGGCATCGGCCTGCTGGACGATCGCCTTGGTGTTATCCGGGATCAGGACGCGGAAGATCCCCTGGAAGAATGCCCAGGCCGCCTCGCAGGCCTCGATCGCGGTCTCGGTCGTCTCGCGCAGCACCGGGTACACGAAGCGGTGGCGCGAGAGCACCGCGGTGAAGATCCACGCGCGGAAGCGCCGGCGGCGACCCGTGGCATCGGCCGCCAGGTGCGTCATCCAGCCGGTGTCGAGCTGAACCTCCTCGCCGGGGTTGCAATCGGCGACGGGGATCGTCGGGGTGGCCCGCCCGAAGCCCAGCTCGGCGATCGCGAAGCGCCGGAGCGTGGCGTAGCTGACGACCACGCCCTGGCGCTGCAGGAGCTTCCGGATCTTGGACAGACGGCGGCCGGCCTGGAGGTGCTCCTCAATGACCGCGCGGTGGGCGGCACACTCGGCCCAGCCGTCGCCATGCGGTCGACCGGTGCCCGGCTGCACCGTACTCACGACCGCAGCGAGCAACGTGTCGTCGACGGCGTCGGCGCTCATCTTGCGCCGCAGGCCGGCGGCCCACGCGGCCCCGATGTACCGCCGCACCGTCTTGACGTCGAGGCCCAGCTGAACGGCGATCCGCTTCTTGGGGACGCCCCCCAACCACAGCCGCAGGACTTCCTTGACCTCGAGCATCCTGACCTCGCGATAGGCCATGCACCCCTCCCGGCCCCATCAGGGGCCGAACCGGGGCATAGCGCGAGGTCACGTGAGGGGGGAAAGCTTTTGAAAAACCCCCGGGCCGCGGGTCCCATGCTTCTGAAAAAGTCCGGTCGGAGGGGTCCCTACCTTCTGAAAACCGACAGTGACCGCCTGGGCGGGCGCCGTCCTGTCGTCGCTATGCTGTCTCCTCCCATTGCTAATCATCGTGCTCGGGCTCGGGAGCGGCGCCTTCATGGCGACCACGATGCAGTACCGGTGGATCCTGATCCCGCTCGGCGTCGTCGGCGTGGTCGGCGGTTTCGCGCTCTACGTGCGCGAGCGTCGCCGGTGCAGCGCCGTCGCCTGCCGCATGGCCGGGAGCCGCCTGACGCTCGGCCTGCTGGTCATGGCGGGTCTCGTCGTGGCGGCGGCGATCGCGCTCGATCAGTTCCCCGAGTTCACGTCAGACCTCATCGCGGCCCTCACCGAAAACGGCGGGTCGGGGGGCCACGCGGGCCGCGGACCGGAGGGGCATCGATGAAGCGTGCGCGGTTCGTCTGTATCGTGGTCGTTCTCGTGGCCGCTTTCGGTCACGTCGCCGCGGCCGCGACGTCGACCGTCGTCCTGAACGTCGAGGGGATGACCTGTGGGTCCTGACCGCTCGCGGTCAAACGGGCCCTGGAGGGGCTCAAAGGCGTCAGCCGAGCGGGAGTGAGCTTCCGGGAGAGGCAGGCCGTGGTCACGTTCGACCCCGCACAGGTCGGCGTCGACCAGCTGATCGAAGCGGTGAACCGCATCGGGTTCAAGGCCTCGCTCAAGGCGCCGTCGGGATAGCGAACCCGGCTCGGAGCACTTTCCGTGAATTTTCCGGGTTGACCCTCCGGCAGCCGACCAAACGGGAGGGAAGCGCGACGCGTAAACTGCTGCTCCTTCGGTCGGGTGTCGTCCCGAGTCGACGGCGCCGACGCCCTCATAACCCAAAGGTCGCTGGTTCAAATCCAGCCCCCGCAACCAATGGACCGCAGCGACCACGGCCTCCTGGTCCCCGAGGAGGCCATCGGTTTTCACCGACCGCGGATCTCGGCCCGCTTTTCGCCCCTCCGGCGCGGCTTGGGGGCCGGCCACGGGGCGATCGTGAGCGCCTCCAGGTGCTTCGAGATCTCCGCCTTGGCCCGGACGGGCTCCGTTCTCAGCGTGCCATCCAAAGCGGTCAGCTTGTTCCACACGTAGACCGAATCCACGAGCGCCTCCGAGGGCGGGTTTGCAACGGCTTCCGTCGGGAGCGGGGTAGAACACCGATGCACCGGATGGTAGCGTTGGAGGTCGGGCTCAGAACCAGCGACGCGAACGGGGTCAGCGGTTGACAGCACGGCTTTCTGGTCGTGCCTCGCACGCCGGGGCCGAGGCGTTGCCGCGCCCGGACGGATGCCGCGAAAAATCCGGTCGACTCGACCGGTCGGCGACTCCCGGGAAGAGGAGGCCTGCGGATCGAGGGTGGGCTCCAGCCTGGGGTGCTGGGGCCCCCGGCCGGGAGCGCGACCGTTGAGGCACCGGCGCCCCGTCGCGGCGCCGGCACCCCAACCGCGCGGAGCCACCGGCTCGAGCAAGTGCGCGGTATTCCGGGTCCGGCCGTCGGCCAGGGGGTTGCTTCCCTTCTCCAGCACGTGAGCCGACTCCGGTTGGCGGGGTCGGCCGGCGGCCCAGTGAGCGACCGGACGCCGCCCGCGGCGCCCGAGGGAGGCCATGTACAACCGGGTTCTGGTTCCGTTGGACGGGTCGAAGACGGCCGAGGCGATCCTGCCGTTCGTACTGGAGATCGCGGGACCGCTCGACATCGAGGTGGCGCTGCTTCAGGTGATCGTACCCATCCCGCCGTCCGTCGTGGAGGGTAGTCGTCAGGTGATAGTGGAGGACGCCGAGGCTCGCCGCGCGGAGGCCGAGCGATACCTGGACAGCCTGGCCGCCGAGCTCCGCGACCGGGGCGTGCGCGTCCGGACGGTGGTCCGGCGCGGCGACCCGGTGACCGAGATCGCGACCGCCGCGCGGGAGCTGGAAGTCGACCTGGTGGCCATGACGACCCACGGCCGGAGCGGGCTAGGGCGGCTGCTGTTCGGCTCGGTGGCCGAGGCGGTCCTGAGGTCCACCGACCTACCGGTGCTGATGATGCGCCAAACGGTGGCGCAGGTCGCCGAGCGCGTGCGATCGTGAGACGGCAGGGCCGGTGGAAGGGGGAAGGTCGATGACCCGTGACGACGAGCTCCAGGAGATGCGCGAAGCGTCGACCGCATCGCTGGCGGCGGTGGTGGGGATCCTCATCGGGTCCGCCCTGGCCTTTACGGCGGCAACCGCCCCGATCAACAAACTGCTGGGATCCGGCGCGGCGGCCCTGCCGGCGGCCCTGCACGGCCTCACGGCCTTTCTTTACCTCTTCGTCGGGACGATCGGCCTCTACCTGGGCTGGCGCCTGATGACCGGTCGCATCCGGGCTTTCGCGGATCTGCAACTGCTGGCCACGGTCTCGGCCACGTTGTCGTTCCTGGCCATCGTGGCCGGCAACTGGCTCTACATCTACTACCGTGCGAACACTCCTGGTAGCCCGCGGTCGTACTTCCTGACAACGATGCCCGAGGTGCATCGCATCTTCTTCGAGTTCAAGGAGTTCGCGGCGCTCTTTACCCTGCCGCTCACCGTGGCCGCCGCCTTCATCCTCTGGCATTACGGCCGGCAGGTCGTCGAGCGTCGGTGGCTCCGCTACAGCGTGGCCGTCCTGCTCGGGCTGTCGTTCTTCTACCTTGTGATCGCGTTCGGGCTGGGCGCTGCCGTCACGAAGCTACGTCCGGCGTAGCGGGGAGGACGAGATGAGCGCGGGGACACTGGAGACCAAACGGGACGAGGGCTACATCGAAGCCTCATGGGGGCGGCTGCGGCCGCCGGTCCCCGGCGGAGCCGCCGTGGCCGCGCTGCTGTCAGCGATGCTCGGAATGCTGACGCTGGCGGTAGTCAACGTCTTCACCGCGGCCTCCCCGGCCTTCAACACCTGGGTGCACGGGATCGGCAAGCTGTGGATGCCCGGGGCCGAAGGCATCGGGCCGTACTCGGGCAAGGAGACGCTGTCGCTCGGGGCGTGGCTGGGAAGCTGGGTCGTCTTGCACTTCACGATCGGCCGGCGCGATTTGGAGGTGTCTCGCTGGTTGATCGTGTTTCTGGTCGGGGTCGGGATCGCCACGACCCTGATCTGGCCGCCGGTGTTCGAGTACCTGGCGGGTCACTGAGAAGGAACGAGCCATGCGTGTCGCCGACCTCATGAGTCGCAGCCCGGTCACGATCGACCCCCGCACGCCGGTCCTGGAGGCGCGGGACCTGATGGCCAGGCACCGGATCCGCCACCTGCTGGTGGTGGACGGACCGCGGCTGTTGGGGATCGTGACCGACCGCGACATCCGCCTGAACCTGCCGTCGCCGGCCACCAGCCTGTCGGTGTGGGAGATCACCTACCTGCTGGCCCGGCTGACCGGCGGCGAGGTCATGTCGAAGTCCCTCATCGTGGTCGAGCCCGAGCTGGACGCCCGGGAGGCGGCCCGGATCATGCTCGACCACAAGATCGGAGCGTTGCCGGTGGTCAGCGGCGACCGGCTGGTCGGCATCGTCACCGAGTCCGACTTCCTCCGCGCGTTCGCCGCCGGCTTCGTCGCTCCGGTCGTCGCGACGGCGGGATCGGCCTGATGCGCCGGGTCGACGCAGCCACGGCGGCGGCCGCCCGGGCCGCCGGCCTCGGGATCGTCCTGCTCCCGGCGCCGGCGGGGGCCCAGGAGCGGCCGTGGGAGTGGGGCATGCATCCGATGGCCTGGATGTGGGGCGCCGGCGGGTTGATCATGATGCTCACGATGCTGGTGTTCTGGGGGCTCGTCATCGCGGCTTTGGTCCTCGCGGTCCGCTGGCTCCTGACGGCCGACCGGCGGCCTGGACGCGACACCGCGCTGGAGATCCTGCGCGAGCGGTACGCCCGCGGGGAGATCGGCCGCGAGGAGTTCGAGGCGCGGCGACGGGACCTCGGCTGAGGAGGCGCAGCGATGCCGAAGACGTTCCGTCGAATCCTCCACCCGTCGGACTTCTCCAGCGCGTCGGCCCCGGCCTTCGCCCGGGCGCTGGACCTGGCGCGGAGCAGCCGGGCCGAGTTGATCCTGCTTCACGTCATCGACGACGTCCTGCCGCTCGGGCCAGACGGCTACGTGAGCCCGAGCACCTGGGAGCAGATCCAGAGGTCGTCGCGGGAGTACGCGCGCAAGGGGCTCGACCGCCTGATGGCCCGGGCCGCCCGGGCCGGCGTGAAGGCGCGGGCCGTGGTGGCGGAGGGCTCGGCCCCGCAACAGATCGTGCGGACGGCGCGGGCCCGGGGCGCCGACCTGATCGTCATGGGGACGCACGGCCGCGGTGCGGTGGCCAAGTTCTTCCTGGGCAGCGTGGCCGAGCGCGTCATCGCCACCGCCGGCTGTCCGGTGCTCACCGTCCGGGCCCGGAAAGCGCGATGACCCCGCAGGCGTTCTACCGGACCGTGCTGGCGGCCACGGGCGAGACCCGTCTCGAAGCCGCCAAGCGCGCCACGGGCGCCGTCTTCCATGCGCTCCGCGACCGGCTCACTCCGGAGGAGGCGGACCAGGTCGCGGCGCAGCTGCCGCGGGAGCTGAAGGCGGTCTGGTACGAAGGGGAGGTGCCCGATCGCCGCCCGCTCCGGCTGCGTCGCGAGGCGTTCTACGAGCGCGTCCGCCGCGACGCCCGGCTCGCCTCGCGCCGCCCTGCGCCTGCCAGGCCATGAAACACTCCGATCCGCTGCCCGGCGGCCGGCAGACCTCGCTCGGCGAGCCGCAGCGCACCCTTTAAGGCCGTGTCCGGCCGCAACACGAGGTGCACGGGAAAGCGCTCCATGGCCTGCCGGAAACGCCCCTTGGCGCGGAAGGCCTCGAGAAAGCCACTGGCTGCCAGGCGCGCCGGCAGGCGCGCCGCGATGCCCCCGGCAAGATACACGCCGCCTTTCGCCCAGGCGGTAAGGGCGAGATTGCCGGCCTGGGCGCCGTAGATGCGGCAGAAGAGCTCCAGCGCCCGGTCCGCCAGCGCATCTCCCCTCTCCAGCGCGGCGTGGGTGACCGCCGCCGCACCCTCCTCCCGGATCGCCCGGGCGAGGTCGCAAGCCATGCCCTGATCGCCGCAGACGTATTCCATGAGCGCCACAAGGCCCGGTCCCGAGAGAATGCGCTCGTAGGAAACATGGCCATGACGTTGGCTCAGGAAACGCCACAGGCCGATCTGCTCCTCGTCCGTGGGCGCGAAATCCACATGTCCCCCCTCCGAGGGGAGCACGGCGTAGTGATCCCCCTGCCAGACGAGAAGGGCTTCGCCAAGCCCCGTGCCCGCGCCGAGGACGGCGCGGGGTGCGTGAAGAACGGGCTCGCCGACCTGCAGCGTCAACAGGTCGCTGGGCGCAAGCGCCTCGATGCCATAGCCCGTGGCGACGAAATCGTTGATGAGGTGGACATGGGCAATGCCGCAGACCGCTTCGATCTCATCGGCATCCACCCAGAGGGGAAGATTGGTGAGACGCACCCGGCGCCCCTCCACCGGCGCGGCCAGGGCAAGGCAGGCCGCCTGGGGTCGGGGCAGGCCGTTGAGGAATGCGCTGATCAGCGCCGTGGCCGAGGACCAGGCGACGCTGTCGAAACGGGCCTCGTGGATGATCTCCCGCGGCATATCCTGGGAAACCGCGGCGAGACAGACGGCGGTCTTGGTACCGCCAAAGTCGGCGGCGAGCACGAGGGGGGAAGCGATCATGCCCCGATGGTAACTTCCCGCCGCCGGAGGCGCCAGCGCTTCCCTTCACCCTTCGGGGCGGCAAGGCATGATCCTCAGCGGACTTCGAATTCCCGGTCGGCAAGGCTAGAGACGATGGGACAGCCGGCAGCGTTCAAGCCAGCATCGCAGCGGGCGATGAGTTCCTGCAGGGTATGCTTCATGCGCTGCAAATCCTCCAGGCGGCTTTCGATGACGGAGAGTTTCTGCAGGGCGAGGGCCTTTGCCTCCCGGCAGTCGCCATCGCCCAGCCGCAGCAGATTGCCGATCTCCTCCAGCGAAAACCCCAGCCGCTGCGCCCGCTTGATGAACAGCACGCGCGCCACCGCCTGCACCGGATAGAGCCGATAGCCCTGGGCCGGTTTGGGCGGTTCCTCCAACAGGCCCCGCCGCTGGTAATAGCGGATGGTTTCGATGTTGACCCCAGCCTTGCGCGCCAGGGTTCCGATGGTAATGCCCTTGAGTGCCATCTGTGCCTTCAGTGAAAACACGTCCTCTGCCACCGCCCCCTCCCTGCGGGAAGGAGACACTCATGGCGCCCACCCTGTGGAATCGGGTCGCCATGGGCTTTAGCGGCAACAGGCGCAAAAGGTTTAGGCCCGACTTAAGAGAAAACCCTCAAGAAACCTCCACCCCTGCCGTTACCGGGAAAAGACGGGGGGTTGCGTCCCCCAAGGCCGCCCGTGACCGCCGTTCGGGCCGGCCACGCCGCGCCGCTTGGTGACAGGGGCGGCCTCCTGCTATCATGACGCGGCCATTTTGCGCTGAATAAAGACTTGAAGCCCTACGGAAGAAAAACCATGCGCCCTCGTTTTTCCCTGAAGCCCGCCGTCTTCGCCGGCGCCCTCCTGCTTTCCCTTGCCGGCTGTGCCACCACCGATCCCCGCGATCCCCTGGAACCCCTGAACCGGGGCATCTACCACTTCAACGACGCCGTGGACAAGGCGGTGCTCAAGCCGGTGGCGCAGGGATACAAGACCGTGTTGCCGCAACCCGTGCGCACTGCGGTGACCAATTTCTTCTCCAACATCGATGACGTGCTCATCGCCCTCAACAACCTCTTGCAGTTCAAGTTCCGCGATGCGGTCTCCGACGTGGCGCGTGTCGCCTTCAACACCACCTTCGGCATTGCCGGGCTGTTCGATGTGGCCACCTCCTTCGGGCTGGAAAAGCACGACGAGGATTTCGGCCAGACGCTGGGCTATTGGGGTATCGGCGATGGGCCCTTCCTCATGCTCCCCATCCTCGGCCCGAGCAACCTGCGGGACACCGTGGGGCTTGCCGCCTACTATCGGCTCGACCCGGTGCTGAATCTCGACCATGTGCCCACCCGCAACACGCTGAGTGTGCTGCGCTTCATCGACCGTCGGGCGCAGCTTCTGGATGCGGAGAAGGTGCTGGACGAAGCGGCCCTCGACCCCTACACCTTCCTGCGCGATGCCTATATCCAGCATCGCCGCAGCCTGGTCTATGACGGCAATCCGCCGCGGGAAAAGCTCGAGGATGAGGAACCCGCCAACCCGGCCCCGCGTAGCGAGGCGCCGCAGGCCATCTTGGCCGAAGCGCCCGCCCCCGGGGCACCGGAAGCGCAAGGGGAGGAAAACAAAGAATCAGTCGTCGCCCTCCCCGGCACTCTGCCGTGGGGGCAGGAGTAGCGCGGGGATCTCCCGTTTCCTCGTCCCGGGCCGGGGAGGAAGCGACTCCATGCGCGGGGCACGGCGGGATTCCCCTTCCGCGGTGGGCGGGGAAAGCGGCGAGCTCGTCCCCACTTCCACGGGTGGAGGCGGCTCCAGTGGCAGCTCCCGCCTGATGAATTTCTCGATCTCGGCCAGCAGTTTCTTTTCTTCGGGGCTCACCAGGGAAATCGCCAGCCCTGAGGCCCCCGCCCGGCCGGTGCGGCCAATGCGGTGGACATAGTCCTCCGGGTTGAAGGGCAGCTCGTAATTCACCACACAGGGAAGGTCGTCGATATCGAGCCCCCGGGCGGCGATGTCGGTGGCCACCAGCACCGTCACCCGCCCTGCCTTGAAATCCTCCAATGCCTGCATGCGGGCCTGCTGGGTCTTGTCGGAATGGATGGCGGTGGCAGCGATGCCGGCCCGCTCCAGCTCCCGGCTCAAACGGTTGGCGCCCAGCTTGGTATTGGTAAATACCAACACCTGGGGCAGGCCACGGCTGCGCACGATGTCCACGAGAACCCGCCGTTTCTGCTCGTTGGGCACCCGATAGGCGATCTGGATGACCGTATCCGCCGTGGTGTTGCGTCGCGCCACTTCGATGGTGACGGGATCGCGCAGGAATTCCCGCGCCAGCTTCTTGATTTCCTCGGGAAAGGTGGCAGAGAACAGCAGTGTCCGCCGCCTTGCCGGCAGGTGACCGAGAATGCGCCGGATGTCCGGCATGAAGCCCATATCCAGCATGCGGTCGGCTTCATCCAGGACGAGGAACTCCACCTGCGACAGATTCACACTGCGGTTTTGCAGATGATCCAAAAGCCGGCCGGGGGTCGCCACCAGGATTTCCACGCCCTTCATGAGCTCGGCAATCTGGGGCTCCATGTTGACGCCGCCATAGACCACCGCCACCCGCAGCGGCAGATATTTGCCATAGGTCTTCACGTTCTCGTACACCTGCGCCGCAAGCTCCCGGGTGGGGGTGAGGATGAGGGCCCGCACCGGATGCCGGGCCGGCGAGGTGCTGGTGTTGGCGTAAACGCGCAGGGTTTCCAGCATGGGCAGGGCGAAGCTGGCCGTCTTGCCGGTGCCCGTTTGTGCGCCCGCCATCACGTCGCGACCGGAGAGGACCACGGGAATGGCCTGGGCCTGGATGGGCGTCGGTTCCGTGTACCCCGCCTCCGCCAGGGCACGCAGGATTTCGGGACAAAGGCCGAGTGCTTCGAAGGTCATGGATGGTTTGCGCAGCCAGCAAGCGGCGTCCATTATAGGCGGATTTTTCCTGCTGTCTTAACGATTTGCGCAGCCGGGGCGGGGCTTTCCCCGCTCACAGTCCGGCGTGCTTTTCGAGAAAATCCCGCAGCCAGCCTTCGGGGCGGGCGCTGGCGAAACGCGCCTTCTCTTCCCCGTTGACGAACAGCAACACGGTGGGGAAACCCCGCAGGCCATAGCGGCCGGCAAGCTTCATGTTCTCGCCTTCGTCCACCTCCACCTTCGCCAGCCGCACCCGGCCGCCGTAGGAGGCGACGACCTTCTCCAGGACGGGCGCAAGCACCACACAGGGGGGACACCATTCCGCCCAGAAATCCACCAGGATGGGGGTCTCGTGGGAGGCAGCCAGCACCGCCTGGTCGAACTCTTCCAGCGAGGTATCGAAGATGAGGGGCAAGGCAGAAGCCATAGCTAATCCGGCAAAGACAAAGCCCCGCATTGTACCCGATCGCCGCCTCAGGGCTCGATGATCACCTCGAACTGGATGCGTGCCCAATGGGAACGCCCGGGCTGAAGATGGGTGATGCGCCCGGCAAGGCGCACCCCCTGATCCAGCAGGCGGGCAACCGTCTCGTTGCCGGCGCGGGGCACGTAGCCCAGCATGTGGCCCTGCCACAGCACCCGCACCGCGCGGGGATCGTAGGGATTGTCCGGCTCCCGCTCCAGGGTGAGGGCATCGCCCACCCGCAACTGCCCCCACACCGCTTTGCCCGCGTGATACTGCACGCCCGCCACCGGCAGGGTCATGAGCACCATGCGGGCGACGACTTCGGCAGCAGCCGGCAGCGAAATCCAGGAGCAAAGCGCCATCAGGCCCGAGACCAGCCAGCGCAGGGCAGACGGGGAGCGCCTGTGTCGTCTCCTTCGGGCGGGGAAAAAGCCGCGCAGAGGCCACTGCGCGCTACCGGCGCCTTTCATGGGCTCGAGGGCCGCGCCAGGCGCTCAGGCACCCCGCTCAAGAAAAACCCCACGGCCTCCCTCCCGTCGCGGGTGCGGCGCATGGGGGGCAGACTCTGCCAGATGCGCCGGCCGTAGGGTTTGTCAATGAGCCGCGGATCGCAGATCATGAGCACGCCGCGGTCGGCTTCATCGCGGATGAGTCGGCCCGCCCCCTGCTTGAGCTGAATGACGGCATTGGGCAACTGGTACTCCAGAAAGGCATTGCGCCCCTCGCGGCTCATGCGTTCGATGCGCGCGGCCAGCACGGGATCGTCCGGCGGCGAGAAGGGCAGGCGGTCGATGATCACCAGGGACAACGCCGCCCCCCGCACATCGACCCCTTCCCAGAAGCTCTGACAGGCCACCAGCACGGCATTGCCCAGCCGGCGGAAGCGTTCCAGGAGTTCGGTGCGGGAACCTTCGCCCTGCAGGAGGAGGGGAAAATCCAGTGCCCGCTCGCGGAAGGCCGCTTGCAGAAGCGCGTACGCCTCCCGCATCGCCTTCAGGCTGGTGAAGAGGAAAAAGGCGCGTCCGCCGGCGGCCTCGATGAGGGGCAAGGCCGCCTCCACCACGGCGCGGGTGTAATCGGGACCGTTGGGATCGGGTAGCCCCGTGGGGACATAGAGCAGCGCCTGCCGCGCGTAATCGAAGGGGCTGTCGAAGGCGGCGGTACGCGCATCGGCAAGCCCCATGAGCGCCTGGTAGTGACTGAAATCGCCCTTCACCGCCAGGGTGGCGGAGGTGAATATCCATGCCCGCGGCTGACCTTCCATCTGCGCCCGCAAGGGCTCCGCCACGGAAAGGGGCGTAGCATGCAGGGCAAAGCCGTGGGTGGCCGCCTCCACCCAGCAGACCGCGTCCGCCTCACTCCCCTCCCGCCAGCGGCGCACGCCCTCGCCCAGGTTCTCTGCCCGCAGGCGGCAGTTGTCCAGCCCGGGCGCACGATCGGCATGGGCGGCAAGCGCTGCCTTAAGTTCGCCCAGCGCCGCTTCCAGTCGCGCCAGCCCAAAGGCGAAATCCGCAACCGCAAGTGCCCGCGTGGCGGGGGCGCGCCAGCCTTCCCGAGGCAGGCAAAGTCGCACATCCCGCACCGCTTTTTCCAGTGCCTGGGCGGCCTCAAGAAGAGGCGCCGCCCCGCCCGCATGGGCGAGCGCCTCGGCGCGGCTGTCGCGCGCCAATTCCATGAGCTGGCCGCCGCTCACACTGCTGCCGAAGAACAGCCCCGCAAGCTCCGGCAACTGATGGGCCTCGTCGAGGATGATGGTGTCCGCCACGGGCAGCAGTTCGGCGACGCCGCCATCGCGCAGGGCCAGATCGGCAAGAAAAAGATGATGGTTGACCACCACCACGTCCGCGGCCAGCGCCCGCCGGCGCGCCTCCATGACGAAGCATTGCGGGAGGTGGGGACAGTCGCCACCGAGACAATTGTCACGGGTGGAGGTGACGTAATTCCAGATGCTGGCAGTTTCCGGCACCTCGCCACACTCCGCCTTGTCACCGCTTTGCGTGGTGCGCGCAAAGCGCTCGATGCGGGGAAGATGGCGGGCATCCTGGCGGTCGAGGAAACGTCCCTCCTCCTTTGCCCGTTTGAGGTGATAGTGGCAGACATAGTTGGCCCGCCCTTTGAGCATGGCCACGGTGACCGGGAGTCCAAGGGCTTGCCGCAACAGGGGGATGTCCCGCAGGAAAAGCTGATCCTGCAGCGTCTTGGTGCCAGTGGAGACGATCACCTTGCCGCCGCGGGTAAGGGCCGGCACCAGATAGGCAAAGGTCTTGCCCGTGCCGGTGCCCGCCTCCACCAGAAGGCGCGCGCGGTCGGCAATCGCCTGCGCGATGAGGCGCGCCATGGCGATCTGCTGCGGGCGGCAGCGGAAATCGGCGATGGCCCGCGCCAGCGGGCCATCCGGCGCAAAGAAATGCTCGACGTCGGTCATGGCGGTGGGGCAATGCTAACACGGCCACCCACCGCCTCCGGCTTCTCCCCGGAAAAAGACCGCCGTGATCCCCGGCAGAATCAGCGATTCAGCGGGGCAGCTCTTCAAAGACGTTGGTCCACACGTTGAGCACCTGGGAGGCGCCGGGCGCATCCCCCGTCTTGATTTCCTTGACGACACTCAAAGTCTGCATGTCGAGTTTGTGCAGATTGCCATCACCGGCATTGGAGAGGTAGCCATAGCGGCCATCGCGGGTGAAGGCAATGTGCCCCATCCGTCCCTTGCCCACCGTGAGGTTCTTGACGAGCTTGAAGTTCTGGGTGTTGTCGATGATGGACACCACGTTGTTGCCGTAGTTGGTGACCACCGCGTATCTGCCATCGGGCGTGTTGTAGGTATGGCCGATGCCGGTGGAGCCGGTCTCGATGCGCGTCACCAGTTTCTTGGTGGCGGCGTCGAAGACGGCGACCTCGCTGCCTTCGAGCTTATTGCCCGGCCCGCGGTTGAGGATGAAGAAATACCTGCCATCCTGGGTGAAGTTGCCATGGTGCCCCTCGATCACCCCTTGCCCGGTTAAGGGCATTTTCACCTCGGCGATCTTCTCGAAGCCGCCCACGGAATAGACCAACGCACCCGGCAGGTTCTGCTCACGATCCTTGCCTTCCACCACCACCCAGACTTCACGGCCATCCGGGCTTGGCACCGGATAATGGGGCTTCGAGGGCATCTTGATCCGCTTCACCGACCAGTCACGGGTATCGATGATCACGAAGTGATCGTCGACACGATCGACGGTGAAGGCATAACGGGAATCGTAGCTCCACGCATTGTGCATCGATGTCGGGCCGCCCGGCTTGCCCGCGACATCGAGCTCGATGTTCCTGACGACCCTGTCCGTCGCCACGTCGATGAAGCTCACCCGCAGCTTGCCATCGTCAAGCCCCCAGTGATTGACCATTACCAGCCTGCCGTCGGGACTGACCAGGGGATGTTTCGGGCGGTTGCCGGTCTTGATCCTCGCGGAAACGGCGCGCTTTTCCAGATCGATCACCGTCACCGTCTCCTTGCCCGGGGCTTCCGCACCCACATAGACCTTGCGCCCGTCGGGCGTGGTGCTCCCCAGCGCCGCCCCCTTTTCCGTATCCAGGGCGGCGACGACACTGTCGGTGGCCGGGTCCACCAGATACGCCTTGCCGTTCCCACCATGCAGGTGGACGATCAGGCTCGGCCATTTGACATCGACTTTCTTCGGCGTGCCCACTGTCGCCGCGCTGGGCGACGGGGTGGCCGTCGGGCTGCTCGCCTTCGGGGTGGTTGCCGTCTGCGCGCAACCGCCAATGACGAATGCGGCTGCGAGCACCCTAAGACGCCATTTGTTCTTGTCAAGCATGGGGTTCCTCCTGGCCGGTTGTTTTCTTCGGGAGATGCGCTCCCGACGAAATCCATCGGGGCGCTCCGGTATTATTAGTACCCCCTTCCCCACGCTTTTTGCCTAGCAGCCCGTCGGACTGAGGGCCGGGAATTGCATCCAGAGAGGATGACTGAAGCCTGGTAATATCTGGCCCCATGCCCGCTTTCGTCCTCAAGCGACCCGTGACGGGGCTCGTTTTCGTCTGTCTCCTGCTCCTTGCCCCGCCTGGTGCGGCCGAAGTCGTGCGCATGGCTGCGCCCAACGGGAGGCTCGCCACCGCGGAATACCAGCCGGGGGGCGCGGGACTGCCCGCCGTGATGGTCATCCACGGTTTTCTGCAGACGCGGGATTTCGCCACCGTGGCGGCGCTCGCCGATACGCTGGCCGGCGCGGGATACACCGTGCTGCGCCCGACCCTCACGCTCAACGTGTCATCCCGCCGCCGCAGCCTGCCGTGCGAGGCGGTGCACACCCACACCTTCGAAATGGAGGTGGACGAAGTCGGCGCCTGGACGGAATGGCTCTCCAGGCGGGGCCACCGGGTGGTCGTCCTCGTCGGTCACAGCAGTGGCGCTGCCGCCATCCTACCCCACCTTCCGCGCCCCCATCCGGCCATGGGCGGCGCTTTCCTGATCGGTCTGCCGGACCCCGACCGGCAGATGCCCGATGCCGAGCGTCGGCGACTGGTGCGGGATCTGGCGCGCCTCATTGCCGATGCGGGCTACCGGCTGGTGGCGGAAGGCATCGAATCGGCGGAAATGCTGGAGGCGGCGAAGGCGGCGGGTTTTCACAAAGCGCAGGGATTTCATCTGGGCGCACCTGCGCCCCCGCCCTAGGGCAGGAGCTCCACTTTCACCTGGATGCGGGTGGCCGTCTCTTCCTGTGTCCGTGTGCCATAGACGATGCCACGGCCCTGCGCCTCAGCCGAGGTCCCCACGCCTCCCAGCTCGATCCACTCCCCCAGCCGGCCGGAAACCCGCGTGGCGGCGGCCTCGACGGCCACGCTGCGGTCATCGGTGAGGCGGCTGCGCCGGGGCGTGATGTCCAGCATGACCCGATCTCCGGCCAGGCGTGGCACCACTTCGAAGCCGCTGTCCACGTCCCGGTACTCGGTGCCCTCCTGCACCACGGTGCGCCCCCAGGCATCGCGGGTGACGATCCGGCTGCGGTAAGGCACGGCGACACCGGTGCGGATGAAGGCCCGGTGGCCCTCCAGCACCTGTAGGCGTTGTTCGTCCTCCCGCTCGCCGGCGGCGCGATTGGACCACACCCGCGCCTCCACTTCGCCCCCCGCCCCGATGCGCCCCGACACCGCCGCGCCGGCATCCTCCCCGGCCGTCGTGCCCCCCATGCGCACCGTAATCAAAAGCCGGCGGGGCGCTTCGTCCAGGCTTGCCACCACTTCCCGGATCTGCAGAAGCTTCTCCGGCGTGGCGCGCACGATGAGTTTGTTCTGCAGGCCGGTCACTGCCCCCGTCTGCCCCAGCAGAGGCTGAATGAGGGGAATCAGCTCCTGCGCCGTGCGATAGCGTAACGGAATCACCTCGACCCGCTCCTGCGCAAAGGCACAGCCCGCCAAAAGCCACACAAGCCACAACCATCGCCTCATTGCCGTTCCCCTTCCCTCACCGCCGCGCACACCGCCGCCACCAGCCGCGGCAGAGCGGCTGCCGTGGCCGGCGTGAGGCCCTCGCCTTCGGCGCGGCCGATTTCGATACCAAACAGAAACAAGCGGTCCGGCCCCTGGTCAAGACGCCGACTCAAGGCCACCGCCTCCGCCAGCCCGAAGCCATGGGTCGAGGTATGGCGGGCAAGACACGCGAGCACCGCCTCCTCCGTGAAACGATGCACCGTCCCGGGCGGCGCACCGCTTCTCACCCCATCCACGAACACCACTTCCTCCATGCCCTTGAGCATCGGCAAAAGCCGCACCCCGGGCCGATCCAACGCCAGCACCGGCACCCCGAGGGGAGAAAGCCGTGCCTCGATAAGGGGCGCGGCAACAAGCCCCAGCGCGTCGTCGCCAAAGGGCGAACCCACACAGATTACCGCCCGCTTCATGACCGCTTGACCTCAAGGCGCAGAAAATGGGTGGCGCAGGAGATGCAGGGATCATAGTTGCGGATCACCTGTTCGGCCCGCTGACGCAGCGCGGCCTCCTCCCGCTCAAGGCCGAAGGCGGTCAGATTCGCTACGAGATCGGCCTCGATGCGCGCCTGGTTCTGGCTCGTTGGCGGCACAATGCGCGCGCGCAGCACGCGGCCTGAGGCATCGAACCGGTACTGATGCCACAGCAGGCCGCGCGGCGCCTCCGTCGCCCCGCACCCCTCGGCCTCGCGTGGCGTGAGGGGCACCCAGGGGGCGGCGGTTTCCTCATAGGCTTCGAGGAGCCGGATCGCCTCGATGAGGGCGTAATGGATTTCCACCGCCCGCGCCACCACGCTGTGGTACATGTTGTCCGACGGCCAGCGCACACCCGTTGCCTGCGCCACCTTGCGCACCGCCTCGGGCAGGCGCGACCAGTGCAGATTGAGGCGGGCCAGCGGCCCCACCAGATAGAGCTCGCCCCGCAGCAGGCAATGCAGGGCGGTGGAATGGGGCACCTGGCGTTCCTCGAACACCTCGGCAAATTCGGCGATCGCGATGTCAAGGCCGCGGGAGGAGATGATCCGCTCCCCCATCATGGGATAGGTACCGGGCTCGACAACACTCACACATTCGAAATCCTGGTGATCCTCCGGCAGTGGCAGCGCCCCACACCAGCGGACCAGGGCTTCGGCCTCGGGCAGGGCGGCGATGAGTTTGTCCCGCAACGCGGAGGTCTCCCCCCGGGTCGGCGCACGGTGAAAGCCGCCGGGCCGGGCACCCACCGGATGCACGGACCGCGCCCCGAGAAAGCGGATGATTTCGTTACCCAGCGCCTGCAGCGCAAGGCCCCGGCGCACCGCCTCCGGCTGCTTTTCCGCCAGCTCCAGCACGCTGTTCAAGCCGAAGAAATCCGGCGCCGCGAGGAGATGGATGTGCAGGGCATGGGATTCGATCCACTCACCGCAATAGAAGAGGCGGCGCATGGCCGCTATCCAGGGGGTGACCTCTACAGCGAAAGCGGATTCGATGGCACGCACGGCACTCATCTGGTAGGCGACCGGGCAGATGCCGCAGATGCGGGCCACGGTATCCGGCACCTCCTCGTAGCTGCGGCCTTCCAGCAGTTTCTCGAAGAGCCGCGGCGGCTCGTAGATGTTTAGGCGAAGCGCCTCGATGCGCCCATCGCGGATGGAAAGCTCGAGCGCCCCCTCGCCTTCCACGCGGGCCAGCACCGGCACCTCGATGGCAAGCTCACGCCGTTCCGTCATCTTCCTTCTCCACTGCCTGGCGCAGGGCCGGCGCCCCGGCGGCAATGAACAGAAAGCGGGCGCGCACCGCTGCTTGATCCAGCCCCAGGGTGCGCAGCCGCGCGGCCAAGGCGGCCCCGTTCACCTGCCCGGCCGGTCCAAAGCAGCCATAACAGGCGCGCCCCACACCGGGACACAGGGCGCCACAGCCACCCAGGGTGACGGGCCCCATGCAAGGTTCACCGCGTATCACCAGCACACAGGGGTGTCCGGCGCGTTTGCATTCGAAACAGACAGGGTCACTTGCGGGCCGGGGTGTTACCCCCAGCAGCAGGTCGGCGATGGCCGCCAGCACCTGGCGGGTGGTCACCGGGCAGCCCGGCAGTTCCAGGTCCACCTTCACGTGTTCCGCGATGGCGGTGGAAGTGTCGAGCGCGGCGAGGCTCAAGGCGCCGGGGTAGATACGCTTCAGCCAATCCGCGCCCTGCATGCGGCCATTGCGCAGGGCCTGGATGCCCCCTGCGGTGGCGCATGTGCCCATGCTGACGAGAAAGCGGCTCCTCGCCCGCACCTCCTGAATGCGCTGCACGTCCTCCGCCGTGGTGATGCTGCCTTCGACGAAGGCGATGTCGGCTTCGGCTTGCGGATCCACCACGCCGGCCTCGGCGAAATGGACGAAGGTGACGCGCCGGGAAAGGGCGAGCAGCGCCTCCCCCGCATTGAGGAAGGCAAGCTGACAGCCGTCACAGGATGCGAACTTGTGCACCGCCACCCGGGGCTTCTGCATCAGAACCCCCGCACACCCAACAGCCCGCGGATTTCCGCGAATCTGAACACCGGCCCGTCGCGGCAGACGAATTTGCCACCGATCTGACAATGCCCGCAGTGCCCCAGCCCGCATTGCATGTTGCGTTCCAGGGAAAGAAAGATGGCCTCCGCGGACATACCCTTGGCGAGGAGCAGCTTGGATGCGGTCAGCATCATGCCCTCCGGCCCGCACATCATGGCCACCGTGCGTCCGGGGTCCGGCGCCGCCTGGGCGATGAGCTCGGTCACCGGGCCCACGTGCCAGGGCCAGTGACCCTGCGCCACATTGGCCGCCACGTGCACGTCGGTGTGGGGCATCTGCGCCCAGGCTTCGTACTGATCCCGGTAGATGAGGTCCTCGCTGTGCTTGACCCCCTGGATGATGGTCAGCCTGCCGAAACGGCGGCGGCGCCGGATGACGTACTGGATCACGGAGACCACCGGCGCGCAGCCAAGCCCGCCGGTGATGATCAAGACATCGCGCCCTTCCGCCTCGGTGAGGGGCCAGCCCCTGCCATAGGGGCCGCGGATGCCCACGCAATCGCCCTCCTTAAGCGCGGCAAGGCCTTCCGTCACGCGCCCCACCCGGCGGATGGTGTGGTCGAACACCCCCTCCCACTCCGGATCGGAAACGATGGAAATGGGCACCTCCCCCACCCCGTGCAGGTAAACCATGTTGAACTGGCCGGGCTGGAAGCGGTAGGTTTCCCGCAGCACGGGATCCTCGAAACGCAGGCGCAGGGTGAAGATGGTCGCCGATTCCTGGCGCCGTTCCAGGATGCGCGCCGGTTGCGGCAGATAGGGATTAACCGCCATGGTCCGCCTCCGCCAGCAAAGCGGCGACTTCTTCCGTGAGATCGATGCCCACCGGGCAGGCGGCAATACAACGCCCACAGCCCACACAGCCGCTGCGTCCGAATTGCTCGTGCCAGCCGGCGAGCTTGTGCAAAAGCCACTGGCGGTAGCGATGGCGGATTTCCGGACGCACCTGGAAACCATGCAACCAGGCATGGCCGGCGCTGAAACAGGAATCCCACCGTCGCTCGTGCACCGTGCCGCTCCCATCGAGGGCGGGCCGATCCTCCTCCGCATGGCAGAAGCAGGTGGGACAAACCTGGGTGCAGTTGCCGCAGGCGAGACAGCGTTGCGCCACCCAATCCCAGCGGGGATGCTCCAGGCGGGAAAAAAGTGCGGCCGCCAGATTGCGCCCGGGCAGCGCCCGCGTCTGCACCTGCGCCGCGTGCGCCAGTGCCTGCGCTGCTTCGGCCTGCTGGGCAGCCGTGGCCGGCGCAAGGTGCAGCGCCGCGAGAAGATCGCGGCCCGCTTGCGTGCCCACCTCGGCGAGGAAACCGTCGTCAAGTTCGGTGAGGGAAATATCGAAGCCGGCAGTGGCCTGCGGTCCATCGCCCGTGGACGCGCAGAAACAGGTCGCCGCCGGATGGGTGCAGTTGACGCTGATGACGAACAGCTCCTCGCTGCGGGCGGCGTAGTAAGGATCGACCACCGCCTGACCGAGAAACACCCGGTCCTGGATGGTGGCAGCCGCCAGATCACAGGCGCGCACGCCGAGAAAGGCGAGGGGCCGCGGTGCGGGCGTCACCGGCGTGAAGACGAGACAGCCATCCTTTTTCTCCGCCCGCCAGAGCGTCTCCTGCGGCGCGAAGAGAAAGGGTTTGATGGCCTGGGGACCGTTCGCCCAGGCAAAGCAGCGCGGAGCATCGGAGCGGGTGAGCCGGTAGAAGCCCGGTCCCTGGGCATCGTGCCAGCCCCAGGGCAGCTCGGCAGCGGCCGCGATCTCGCCATAGGCGATCATGCCCTCCCGCACGCGGGGACCGATGACGGCAAATCCCTGCGCGAGGAGCAGCCGGATCAGCTCATCAAGCCGCGGGTGGGGCAGAAACAGGGGCGCCATGGAAATGCTTTCCTTCCCCGCAAGAAACCGCAGACGCCTTCAGTCACGCCCCGACCGCCAGATGGAGAAAACGAGCCAGATGCTGTTCATGACGGCGAGCAGGAAGCCGAAAAAACCCAAAATGGGCATGCCGAAAATCTTGGGGCCCCCCTCGATGGTCATGACGATGGAGGAGCCGATGATGAGGCTGGCGGTGAGGATGCCCAGCGTCAGCCGGCTGGTGGCGCGGTCGAGCTGGTGACCGAAGCGCTCCAGGCGTTTGAGATCCAGATCGATGTGTGCCCTGCCCTTGCGCAGTTCCTTGAAGAAGCGCGACAGATCACGGGGCAGGCCCATGAGCACGTTGACCATCTCCCGCACGCTTCGCTCGGCGCGCCGGGCGATGGCCTGGGGCGAATAACGCAGGGGCAGGACCTGATGGATGAAGGGTTCCACATGCTCCCCCATGTCGAAGCTCCCGTCGAGCTGGCGACCCAGACCCTCCAGGGTGATGAGTGCCTTGAAAAGCAGCGTGAGATCGGGGGGCAAAACCAGTTGATGCTCGCGCATGATCACCGTGAGCTCCGACAGCAGCCGGCCCATGCTGATGTCCCGCAACTGCACGCTGGAATAGTTGAAGACGAACTCGATGAGATCGGCGGCAAGCCTCGCCTCGTCCACCGGCCCATCGCCGGTCCATTCCAGGATCACCTCCAGAAGCGCCTGCTCGTCCTTGCGCAGCAGGGCCGCCAGCAAATCCATGATCTGGTTGCGACGCTCCAGGGTCAAAAGCCCCGTCATGCCGAAATCGATCAACCCCAGGCGATGGTCCGGCAGATAGAACACGTTGCCCGGATGGGGATCGGCGTGGAAATAGCCGTGGATGAGGACCATCTTCAGCACCACATTGGCCCCCCGCACGGCAAGCAGGCGCCGGTCAAGCCCCGCGGCATCGACCAGGTCCAGCCGGTTGCCCGGGATGCCGTCGATGCGGTCCTGCACATTCATCACGGTGGAGGTGTAATCCCAATACACGCGGGGGATGACCACCGTCGGATCGTCTGCGAAGAGCTCGGCGAAGCGCTCCACCGCCCGCGCCTCGGCGGCGAGGTCCAGCTCCCGCCGCAGCGACTTGGCAAACTGCTGCACCACGCGGCGTGGCTGATAGCGGCGGGACTCCGGAATCTCCGCTTCGAGCAGCGCGGCAAGATGACCCATGATGCGTAGATCGGCTTCCACCTTGGGCACGATGCCCGGCCGGCGCACTTTGACCACCACCGGCGTGCCATCCTTGAGCACCGCCTCGTGCACCTGGGCAATGGAGGCCGCGGCGCGCGGCTTGGGATCGAGGTGGGGAAAGACTTCCTCAATTGGGCGCCCCAGTGCCGCCGTCATCTCCGGAAGGATGGCCTCGAAGGGCACCGGTGGCACCTGGTCCTGCAGGCGTTCCAGCTCGGCGATCCAGGCGGGCGGCAGAAGATCGACGCGCGTGGCGAGCACCTGGCCCAGTTTCACATAGGTGGGGCCCAGCTCCTCCAGCATGCGTCGGAAACGCTGGGGTGGAGCCAGATGCATGAGTTCGGATTCCTCCTTCCAGTGGAGGACCCGTCCGGCGCGCTCCAGGACGCCCACCAGCCCCAGGCGCCGCACCAGATCACCCAGGCCATGGCGGATGAGCACGGAGCTGATCTCGTGCAGGCGAGGGAAATCCCGCACCACACTGATCGTCTCCCACAGCATCAGTCGCCTTTCCTGTTTCCTGCCGCCTTTTGCCTGAGGGCCTCGGCCATGCCCGCGAGCACACCGCTTGCCACCAGCGCAAGCCGCCGCGCCAGCTCACCCGCGGCCGCCGCCCCCTGCGCCGCCCCGCTTTTCACCGCGGGGGTGAGGCGGTTGCCCAGCGCCTCCACGGTGTGCGCCACCACCCGGCCGGTATCGGTGCCGGTGCGCTGGGCATGGACCGCGAAATCGGCGAGGGCCTGTCTTACCCGGTCGCTCGCCCGGCTGCTCGCTGTCCGCACCGCATCGAGGAAGGTCTGTTCCAGTCGCCTGAGGTCTTCCAGCACCGGGCGGAAATCCTCCTGGGTAAGGGCCTGGCCTTCGGCGATGAGCTGCTCGACGGCGAGCTTGGTGGCTTCGGCGGATTTTTGCACGGCCTCATCCAGACCGGCGAGCGCATCCCTGGCGGCGGCCTTCACCTCGCCGCCCCGCTGCGCCAAGCCGAGGGCGAGGCCCTCGGTGACGGCCGCCAGGACCTGCCTCACCTGGGGCAGATCCAGGGAGCGGGAAGTGAGGGCGCGCAGGGTGAGATCGCGCACGGCGGCGCGCAGATCGGGACTCGCGGCGGCGGTCGCAGCCGCCTCGTCGCGGATTTGTTCAGGGGTGGCGGACATAAAAGGGCTCCTTCTTTGGCGTCGGTCCAATCATAGCGGAAATGCCTCCCGCCCGCCCGGCCCTTTGACTTCCCGCCCGGTTTTGCGTTTATCATTGCCGCCATGGCTGCGAAGATTTATGCCGTCGTGCTGGCGCTCGCCCTCGCCCTCCCCTGCCGCGGAGAGGAGCTCACCTTCGCCCCGCCGGGGGCGGAAGAGGCGAGTGTGCCGGGCTCGCCGGCCGCCGATGTCACCCTCTACGCCCTAAGCCTCACCGGCACGCCCTACCACTATGGTGGGCGGGATACGGAACGGGGCTTCGACTGCAGCGGCTTCGTCGGCCACGTCTTCCGCGAAGTGGCGGGCATCGATCTGCCCCGCAGCGCCGAAGCCATCGCCCGCCTGGGGAGGGAAATCGGGCTTAAGGAGCTCAAGCCCGGCGACCTCGTCTTCTTCAACACCCTGCGCCGGGCCTTCTCCCACGTGGGGATTTATCTCGGCAACCAGCAATTCATCCACGCCTCCAGCAGCAAAACGGGCGAGGTGATGATCTCCAGCCTGCGCGAAGCCTACTGGGCCCGCCGGTTCGATGGCGCGCGGCGGCTTCCTGCCGCCGCCCCCTGATCCCCCTTTGACAGACGGGGCGCACTGGGGCGAAATTGCACCATCGCCGACCCCCCCGGAGGTGCCCATGACCCGCCTTGTCCCATGGCTTTTCGCCCTATGGTTGCCGGCAAGCCTTGCCCAGGGCATGAGCCAGCAAGAACTGGAGGACTGGTTCAACGATGACAGCAGCAGCCGCATCGCCGCCGTCAACGAAGGGGAGCTGGTGTTCCTGCGGCAGCCCCCCGCCAAGCCGGTACATCATCACCAGAACATCATCACCTTGGATGACACCGCTCTGGCCACAGGCTGGGCGCAGCTGAAGCAGTGCCATGACCACCTGGACCGGGTGCCGGCCACCCAGATCGTCTTCCGCGAGGAGAGGGTGCGGGATCTGGAAATCGTCAGCCAGGAAGGCATCGGCAGGGCCTGGGTGGAAGGCGCCAGCGTGCAGCTCAGGGACATCGGCCCCGGCGCCCGTATCTGCCTGCGGCTGCAAAGCCTGGTGCTGCTGCGCAATGCAGACGGCACCTACCACGTGAACAGCGGGCCTTTCATGCGCCGTTTCCTCGATGGCTACTATCCCATGCACGTGAGCATGGAGGTGCGCCTTGCCACCCCGCGGCTGCGCTTCCTCGACATCACCCCGCCAGAGCAGGAAGGCTTCCGCGTCAATGTGAGCCGCCGCCAAGTCAGGTTCGATACCTGGTTCGAGGGCCGGCTGCAAACCCTCATCCGCTTCCGCGGCCCCCAGGGGATGCCCCACGGCTGAAAGGCGGGTTTCCCCTCGAAAGCCCAAAGGGGCAACACCCCGGGGCTTCGCCCCGGCGCCCAGGGTAAGGCGCCTTGCCCCATGCCCCCGCACTGCCCAGACGGAAACCCCGCCGCAAAAACTCGCCCCTTCCCGCGCCGCACCCACGGCGACGGAAAGGCCCTAGGCCCCCCATGGCGACACCCCTTTGGCGGAACGGTCAGAAACTGGTTGCAAATCGTTCTCGTTTGCGTTAGCATGCCCACCGTTACCATTACCGGAGGTTCCCATGTTTTCCAGACTGTTATCGTCCCTCATCCTTCTGGCTGCGGCCGTCTCACCCCTTGCCCACGGCGAGGAGGTGGTGGTCTATTCCGCCCGCAACGAGCAGCTCATCAAGCCCGTGTTCGATGCCTACACCCGCGCCACCGGGGTCACCATCAGGTTCATTACCGACAAGGAGGGGCCCCTCATGCAACGCCTCAAGGCGGAGGGGCCGAACACTCCCGCCGACCTGTTGCTGACGGTGGATGCGGGCAATCTCTGGCAGGCCGCCGAGGAAGGCCTGCTCGCCCCCGTCAACTCCCCCATCCTGCAGAGCAATGTCCCGGCGAGCCTGCGCGATCCCGGAAACCGCTGGTTTGGTCTTTCCGTGCGGGCGCGCACCATCGTCTACAACACCGACCGGGTGCGGGCCAGCGATCTGTCCACCTATGAGGACCTGGCGGATCCCAAGTGGAAGGGCCGGCTTTGCCTGCGCACCTCGAAGAAGGTGTACAACCAGTCCCTGGTGGCGATGCTGATCGCCGAACACGGCGAAGCGAAGACCGAGCGCATCGTCCGCGGCTGGGTGGCCAATCTCGCCACCGATCCCTTCGCCGACGACACGAAGATGATGGAGGCGGTGGCTGCGGGTCAATGTGACGTGGGCATCGGCAACACCTACTACTACGGTCGCCTGATGGAGAAAAAACCCAACCTGCCCCTGGCCCTCTTCTGGCCCAACCAGCAGGGCTCGGGCGTGCATGTGAACATCTCCGGCGCCGGGGTCACCCGTTACGCCAAAAACCGCGCCGGTGCCATCCGCCTTTTGGAATGGCTGTCCTCGCCGGATGCGCAGAACCTTTTCGCCGACGTGAACCTGGAATATCCGGTGAACCCGCAGGTGAAACCGGCGCCGGCGGTGGCGGCCTGGGGCGAATTCAAGCGGAATCCCATCAACGTGGCCAAGGCTGGTGAACTGCAGGCCGCAGCCGTAAAATTGATGGACCGCGCAGGCTACAAATAACGCCCTTCATGTCCGCTCACGCGCTGCCCGAGCGCAAAGCGCCATCTGGCGCTTTTGCCTTTTTTCGCAAAAGGGGCCGTCTGTCTGCCTGGCGCCTGTTCACCTTCACCCTGTGTGTGCTGGTGGCCATTCCCCTCCTCGTGGTGGCCTCCTCCCTGCTACATCCGGATCGGGAAACCTGGCGGCACCTGGCGGACAACGTGCTGCCGGAGCTCATCCGCCACACCCTCCTTCTGACCCTGGGCGTGAGTGTGGCGGCAGGGATCCTGGGAACGGGCCTGGCCTGGCTTACCGCCGTCTGTGACTTCCCGGGCCGCCGCTTTTTTTCCTGGAGCCTCATGCTGCCCCTGGCCCTGCCCGCCTATGTCACGGGCTTCGTCCTGGTGGGGTTGCTGGATTTCACCGGGCCGATCGCCACCCTGCTGCGCCAATGGTTCGGGCCACAGGTCCGTCTGCCCCCCATCCGGTCCGGAGGCGGGGCCGCCCTCGCGCTCACGCTGGCCCTCTACCCCTACGTCTATCTGCTCGCCCGCCATGCCTTTCTGAGCCAGGGCAAACGCGCCCTCGAAGTGGGACAAAGCCTCGGTCTTTCCCGCCGCCAGGGTTTCCTGCGCATCGCCCTGCCCCTGGCGCGTCCCTGGATCGCGGGGGGCGTGGCCCTCGTGGCCATGGAAACCCTCGCCGATTTCGGGACGGTGGCAGTGTTCAATTACGACACCTTCACCACCGGCATCTACAAGGCGTGGTACAGCCTCTTCTCCCTGCCCGCGGCGGCACAACTGGCCTCGCTTCTGATCCTCTTCGTCTTCGTCGTGCTCTTTTTGGAACAGCGCCTGCGCGCGGGGATGCGTTACACGCCCACCGGCCGCAGCGCCGGGCGGGAACGCCTGGTGCTCACGGGTTTTGGCCGCCTGGCCGCGCCCCTCTTCTGCGGCGCGGTGCTCACCGTAGCCTTCATCGTCCCCGTGGGCCAACTCCTGTGGTGGGCGCTGGGGGTGGCGGCCCAGGACCTGGATCTCCGCTATTGGGCCTATCTCGGGCGCTCCCTGCTTCTGGCGGGCATGGCCGCCACCCTCATCACCGCCACGGCCCTGTTGCTCGCCTACGCCCGCCGGCAACAGCGCGGCGCCCTCACCGACGCCATGGTCCGTTTCGCCACCTTGGGCTATGCCGTGCCGGGCGCGGTGCTGGCCATTGGCATCTACCTCCCCATTGCCTGGTTCGACCGGCTCTACATTGGCCTCATGGGCGAGCTCTTCGGACGCGAAGCCGGGCCGCTTCTGGCGGGCACGCTGCTGGCGATGCTTTCCGCCTATCTGGTGCGCTTCCTTGCCGTGGCCCATGAGCCCCTCGCCGCCGCACTGCAGCGCATCACCCCCAGCATGGACGAGGCGGCGCGCAGCCTGGGGCTGTGCAGCCGCCAGCTGATCCAGCGCGTGCATCTGCCGCTGCTCAAAGGGGGCGTGGTGACGGCCATGATCCTCGTTTTCGTGGACGTGATGAAGGAAATGCCCATCACCCTCATGACCCGCCCGTTCGGCTGGGATACCCTGGCCACGCGGATTTTCGAAATGACCTCGGAAGGCGAATGGGAGCGCGCCGCCCTGCCTGCCGTGGCGCTGCTTGTGGCGGGACTCTTTCCCGTCATCCTGCTCACCCGCCAGACGGAACGCTGACATGGCCGCCCACGTGGAACTGATCAGCGTCGGCAAACGTTTTGGCGAAAAAGAGGTGGTGGCGGACCTCTCCTTCCGTCTCGGCCCGGGCAGCATCGGTTGTCTGCTGGGACCCAGCGGCTGTGGCAAGACGACGGTGCTGCGCCTCATCGCCGGCTTCGAGGCGGTGAGTTCCGGCGAGATTCTCTTAAACGGCGAGCCGGTCAGCCGGCCCGGCCACAGTGTGCCGCCGGAGCGCCGACGGGTGGGCATGGTGTTCCAGGATTACGCCCTCTTCCCCCATCTCACCGTGGAAGGCAATGTGGCCTTCGGGCTACACCGCTGGCCGGCGCGGGAGCGCGCCGCGCGGGTGCGGGAACTGCTCGCCCTGGTGGGGCTGGAAGGCCACGAAAGCGCCTATCCCCATGAGCTTTCCGGCGGCCAGCAGCAGCGGGTGGCATTGGCGCGGGCGCTGGCACCGAAACCGGAACTGCTTTTGCTCGACGAACCCTTCTCCAATCTGGATGTGGAACTGCGGGAGCGCCTCGGCCTGGAATTGCGGCAAATCCTCAAGCAGGAGGGCATCACCGCCATCCTCGTCACCCATGACCAGCAGGAAGCCTTCGCCATGGCCGACGAGATCGGCGTCATGCACGCGGGACGTCTGCAGCAATGGGATACCGCCTACCGCCTCTATCACCAACCGGCGAACCGTTTCGTCGCCGATTTCATCGGCCAGGGTGTGTTTCTGCCGGGCACGGTGCTCAATTCCCACCAGATCGAAATCGAGCTCGGCATCCTCAACGGCTCTTTCCCCAGTGAGTGCGCCAAGGGTTGTGCCGTGGACGTGCTCATCCGCCCCGACGACATCGTCCATGACGACACGAGCCCCCTGTTGGCGGAAGTGGTGCACAAGGCCTTCCGCGGCGCGAGCATCCTCTACACCCTGCGCCTGCCCAGTGGCGGTACCGCCCTCTCCCTCGTGCCCAGCCACCACGACCATGCCCTGGGCGAAAAAATCGGCATCCGCCTGGACGTGGACCACGTCGTCGCCTTCAAGCGATAATCCCGGACAGCACGTGCCGGAAGGCCCCTATGGCGAAACTGCCCCGCTTTTCCCGCCGCATGGCCCTCAGCGTGGCCACCGGCTTCGCCCTGGTGCTGGTGCTCATGGTCTCGCTGGCGGTGGTCAGTGTGCGCGAGATGGCCACCATCAACGACCATCTCGAGCGCATCGTCAACGAGAACAACACCAAGGTGGAGCTGGCCACGGCCATGCGGGATGCGCTGCGCCAGCGCATCATTACCATGCACAGCATCGTCATCGCTCCCGATCCCTTCGAGCGGGAGGAGGCGCTGCAGCGTTTCTACGACTTCGGCATCCAGTTCACCAACGCCCGCCAGAAGCTGGACCGGCTCGCCTCCACGCCCCAGGAGAAAATCATCCTGGAACGCATCCGCGCCCTCGCCAACCAGGCCCAACCGAAGGTGGTGAGCGGCATCGAACATGCCATGAACGATGAGCAGGAAGCGGCCCTGCTCATCCTGCGCCAGGATGCCATTCCCATCCAGCAGCGGCTGGTCGCGGAGCTGGAGGCCATGGTGGATTTGCAACGCCAGTGGAGCCGCCAGGCGGCTGAGGAAGCCGCCCTGGCCTACCGCCACACCGTCTGGCTGATGATCGGGCTGGGCACCACCCTGGTGCTGGTGGGCATCGCCGTCTCCGGCTGGGTGGTGCGGCGCATCAGCCTGCAGACCCAGCAGATCGTGCGGGAACAGGTGAAATACAAGACCCTGTTCACCACCAACTCGGATGGCATCGTGCTGGTGGCGGATGGCCGTTTCATCGACTGCAATCCCGCCACCCTCAGCATGTTCGGTTATGACACGGTGGAGGATTTCTGCCGCACCCGGCCCGCGGACCTGGGTCCGCCCACTCAGCCCGACGGCACCCCTTCCGGCGAATATGGCATGCGCCAGATCGAGAAAGCCATACGCGAGGGACACTGCCACTTCGAATGGCTGGGCAAGGCGCGGGATGGCCGGCTGTTCCCGGTGGAAATCGCCCTCCACGCCATGCTGCTCGATGACAAGGTGGTGGTGCAGGCCATCATGCGCGACATCACCGAACGCAAGGAAAACGAGGCCCGTCTGCGCGCCGCTTACGACGCGGCACTGGAGGCTTCCCGCATCAAATCCCAGTTCGTCGCCAATGTGAGCCACGAAATCCGCACGCCCCTCAACGGCATCATCGGCATGGTGGGGCTGCTCCTCGACTCGCGGCTCGATCCCGAACAGCGGGAATGCGCGGAAACCATCCGCCTGTCATCCGAATCGCTCCTCACCATCATCAACGACATCCTGGATTTCGCCAAGATCGAGGCCGGCCGCATGGAGCTGGAGATCGTCCCCTTCGATCTGCGCGAGACGGTGGAGGAGGCCCTGGAACTCTTCGGCGAACGCGCCCACGCCAAGGGGCTGGAGCTTGTCTGCGACCTGCCGCCGCAACTGCCGGCGGAAGTGCTCGGTGACCCCGGAAGGCTGCGGCAAATCCTCATCAACCTGGTGGACAACGCCATCAAGTTCTCCCACCACGGTGAAGTGGTGGTGCGCGGGCGGCTCACCCCCATCGACGAGGCGGAGGTGGAACTGCGGATGGAGGTGAAGGATGCCGGCATCGGCATCAGCCCGGAGGGCATGAAACGGCTGTTCAAGGCCTTTTCCCAGGCGGATGGTTCCACCACCCGCCGGTATGGGGGCACGGGCCTGGGGCTCGCCATCTCCCGTCAGCTTGCCGAGCTCATGGGAGGCAGCATCGGGGCGCAAAGCACGCCCGGCGTGGGCTCCACCTTCTGGTTCACCGCCCGCCTCAAGCGCGGCGCGGCGGAGGAGGAGAGGCCAGATGAAAGCGGCCTTCGCAACGTTTCCGTGCTCCTTGCCGTGGCCAGCGATTCGCTGCGGGAAACCCTGGCCCGCCAGCTTGGCCACTGGGGCATGCGTGTGGAATGCGCCAGTGGCGGCGTCGAAGCCTTCGCCAGACTCAGTGCCGCTGCAAGGCAGGGGGAACCTTTCCGTATCGCCTTTTTCGATGGACGCCTGCTGGAGGAAAACCCGGAGCTCATCGACACCATCGACAAGAATCCCGCGCTCGCCGCCACCGGCCAGATTCTGCTCACCACCCTGGCCATGCGCGCGACCTGGCCCCGTGTGCCGGGGCGGCGCGCCCATCTGCCCAAACCCGTGCGCACTGCGCGTCTGCGCGCCGTGCTGTTGGAACTGCTGGGGCTCGCCCGGCCGGCCCCGGCACCCCTGGAGCCGGTGGCAACGGCTTCGGCCCCGGTGCGGGTGCTGGTGGCGGAGGACAATGCCGTCAACCAGAAAGTGGTGACCCATCTGCTGCGCAAGCTGGGGGTGCGCGCGGACGTGGTGGCCAACGGCCGCGAGGCCGTGGAAGCCATGGCCCGCGTTCCCTACGACCTCGTGCTCATGGATTGCCAGATGCCGGAGCTGGATGGCCTGGAAGCCACCATCGAAATCCGCCACCGGGAGCTGACCCTGCCCGCGCCGCGGCGCACCCCCATTGTCGCCATGTCGGCGGATGCGCGCGAGGAGGCGCGGGAACGCTGCCTCGGTGTGGGCATAGACGCCTACCTGGTGAAGCCGGTGAAACTGGAACAACTGGAAGAGACGCTGAAAACCTGGGTGCCGGCCTGGCATCGTCCCTCGCCTCCCCCACCGGCCGCGGAGAGCACCTCGGCCCCGGCCTTCGATGTCGGCCGGCTTCGCCACTGGTTGCGCCACGACGCTCAGGCGGAAGGGGAGCTCCTTGGCCTGTATCTTTCCACGACGCAAACCCTGCTGGCGGAACTTGCCCAATGTGCGCAGGCCGAAGAGGCTACCCGGCTTGCCGCCAAGGCCCACGAAATCAAGGGCGCCTCCGCCTACGTGGGAGCGGCCGAAATGCAGACCCTGGCCGCCCGCGTGGAACAGGCGGCGCGGGCCGGCGACTGGCAGGGGGTGCGGGAGGGGATCGAGGACCTGGAAGCGGCCTTCATCCGGGTCTGGGCACAGGTCAATCAGCTCGAGGGCGTGCCCGCTTCACCCGCCGGCGAGGGGGGCAGCTGACCCTTCATTGCCGCGCGGGCTGCGGCCGATGGGTGGGGAAGGGTCCCTCGATGACGCGCCGCCCGGCCGGGGGCATGTCCCGTCCCTGGGTGCGCCGGAGGCTCGCTTTCACCTCCGCCTGATAAACCGTCTGGATGAGTTGCGAGGCAAGGGCGCGCGCCTGTTCCGGGGTGAGTTCGAGCCGGGCCTGGGAGGCAGCGAACTCGACACAGACGCGGCCGTTTTCCCCATCCTCCCGCACGGTGATGCCCATCTCCGCAAGGGTTTTCTGATTGCTCATGGTTAGCTTCCTCCGACGTTTGCCCCGACGGAAGCAGCAAGCACCATGCCAGCACCCCGTTATGCCAACATCCTGCTGATTTTCCTGGCAGTTGGAAAGACCCCGCCCGCCCCAACACAACCCCGGACGTCGAGGGACCGACGCCTCTGTCGGCACGCCGGCCTAGAGGCAGCGGTGCAGAATCTGCGCCACCTCCCCGTCGGTGAGGACCACAGGATTGGTTTTCATGCTGGAACCCCGACAGTGGGCGACGATGCGGGGGATGGCCGCCTCGCCCACCCCGTAGGCGGAAAGGCGCGGTAGGTTGAGCGCTCGGGTGAGTTCGGTGAGGCGATGCACGAGGAAGACACGGGCCCCCACCGGTTCCAGATGGGTCTTGTTGCGAAACAGTCGCCCCGCCTGGGCATATTTGATGAGGGCCGGATTGTCCGGATCGCGTTCTTCCATGATGTCGATGTTGGCGCGGGTGGCCTCCGCCACCAGGATGCCGCAGACCACACCATGGGGAATGGGGAAAAAGGCGCCCAGGGGTGAGGCCAGACCATGCACCGACCCCAGCCCCGCCTGCGCCAGGGTGATGCCGGAGATGAGCGCCGCATAGGCCATCTTCGCCCGCCCTTCGGCGGCGCGGGGGCCGCCTTCATACCACTGCAGCAGTCCGTCGCGGGCGGCGGTGAGGCCGCTTACCGCCAGCGCATCGGTGAAGGCATTGGCCCGCGTGGAAACGAAGCTTTCCAGAAGCTGGGTGAGGGCATCCATGCCATTGGCGGCGATGAGTTCCGGCGGACAGGAGGCGAGCAGGTCAGGATCCACCACGGCATATTCCGCCACCAGCTTTTCGTCGCGGAAGGATTTCTTGTATCCCTGCTCGCCGCGCACGGAAAGCACCGCATTCTTGGTGGCCTCGGAGCCGGTGCCGGCGGTGGTGGGCACGGCGATGAAGGGGGTGGCGGGGCCCACATAGGGTTTTTCCGGCCCCACCCCTTCGAGGTGATCCAGCACGGAGTTGCCGGGCTTGAGCAGACCCGCAATGGCCTTGGCGGCATCCAGCACACTGCCACCGCCAATGCCCAGCACCACATCGATGGAAGCATCACGGAAGGCTGCCACCGCCTCATCCACGAGCTGGGGCGACGGTTCCCCCGCCACCTTCAGCCGTTCCCACGACAGTTTTGCCTGGGCAAGCCCCTCGACGAGGCGCTGCCAATGGCCGGCCGCCTCCAGCGAATGGCCACCGGTGACCACCAGCACACGGCGCCCCAACGCGGCACAGAGCCCCGGCACCCTGGCGAAGGCCCCGCTGCCGAATTCGATGCGGGGCAGCCGGGAAATGGAGAAAGGCCCCACCATCATGACCCCAACCCTTCCGGGAACACCAGCTTGTGGGTCACGCCACGGCGGGGCTCCGCCATCCACGGCGCGACGGTGTCCCGCCATTTCAGATAATGGGGCGTGGTCTTGTGGTAAGCCGCCGCCTCGGCATCGCGGAACACTTCGTAGAGCAGGAAACAGGTGGGATCATCGCTCTGCTGCAGCACGTCGAAACGCACGTTGCCGGGCTCGGCTCGGCTGCCCAGATGGTTCTCCCGGGTGGCGGCGATGAAATCGGCCACATGCTCGGGTTTCACGCGCACGTTAACGAGGGTCACATGCATGGCTTCCTCCTTCAGGATTCCAGAAGTCTGACAACCTCGGCATGGCGCCCCGCCCGGGCAAGATCAGCCGGCGTAGCGCCAGCCGCGGTGCAGGCCGTCCGCTGGGCACCGCGGGCGAGGAGAAAACGCACCACCTGCAAATGCCCGTTGGCACTGGCTTTGTGCAGAGGCGTGAACCCCTCATGCCCCGCCTGGTTCACCAGGGCACCACGTTCCACCAGCATCTGCACGATGGCGAGGTGACCGCGGGCCGCCGCCTGCAGGAGCGGTGTGAAGCCATAGACCGTCATCGCGTTGGGATCGGCGCCCTTGTCCAGAATGAAACGCGTGGCCCGCTCGTAGCCATTGAGCGCCGCCCAGTGCAAGGGTTGGTAGCCATAGCGGTCCGCGGCGCGCACTTTGGCCCCCTTGGACAGCAACAACATTGCCGTCTCCTCCCGGCCATTGAAAAGCGCCACCAGAAGTGGCGTCCACTCATCCGCCCGCCGGGTATCCACGTCCATGCCCGCCCGCAGAAAGAGCAGCACCTCCCGCGTCTCACCCCTCTCCACCCGTTGGAAAAAGGTCTCGGGTGCGAAACGTTCCCCCCGTCTTTCCAAGGTGTCGAGAAAGGCCGCGCGCTCGCTCTCGTCCATGGGGGGCTCGTCGGCCCAAGGATCGTCTTCCTCCTGCGGAAGGGCGCGCCACCGATCGTGAGCGAGGGAAAGACGGAGGATGTCCCTTGCTACATCAGGCGGAAAACCCTGTCTGCGCTCTGTATCCGCGATGGAAAGTTCGGCAAAGTATGCCTCGCCGGCGTCGGTGCCCCACAAGTCCGCGATTTTTTCCAGTATGGCGGGGTAATCACGATCGAGCGCATGGGGATAAGGCTCCCCCACTGCGGCCAGATAGGTGGCGAGCTTGGTGTCCACGCTATTCTCCCAGCAGATGCAGCGTCACCTGCCGGCGTTGGGCCGCGTGGCGATGCTCGAACACGTAGATGCCCTGCCAGGTACCCAGCACGGGCGCGCCGCCGGAGACGGGAATGGACAGGCTGGTCTGGGTCAGCGCCGCCCGCACATGGGCGGGCATGTCATCCGGGCCTTCGATCACGTGGGAAAACAGCGGGTCCCCGTCCGGCACCAGACGGGCAAAGAAACGGGCGAGATCCGCCGTCACATCCGGGTCGTAGTTCTCCTGGATGAGGAGGCTGGCCGAAGTATGGCGGATGAAGAGGGTGAGCAGCCCTTCGCGGATGCCCGTGCTGCGCACCCAGGCCACCACCGGCTCGGTACAGGCATAAAGCCCCTTGCCGCGGGTGGCGATGCTCACCGTATGACTCGCCTGACGCATGGGCCCATTGTACTGCGCAGGAACGGCGGCGTGTTTAGCAGGGGCACAAATGGAAACGCGCCCGGGGGAGGCCGGGCGCGTTTCCTGGCCACGCGGTCAGGCGGCCTGGGCCAGGGTGCCCTTCTCGAAGACGATCTCGCCGCCGCGGGCGTCGACGCGGATGACGTCCTTGGGACCGAAGCGGCCGGCGAGGATTTCCTTCGCCAGGGGGTTTTCGATCCGCGCCTGGATCGCCCGTTTCAGCGGACGGGCGCCATAGACCGGGTCGAAGCCGGCCTTGGCGATCTCCGCCAGCGCCGCATCCGTGACCTCCAAGGTCATGTCGTGGGCGGCCAGCCGCTTGGCCAGGTAACCCAACTGAATCCTGGCGATGGACTTGATGTGCTCCTCGCCCAGGGGATGGAACACCACCACTTCGTCAATGCGGTTGATGAACTCCGGCCGGAAATAGTTGCGCACCTCCGCCAGCACCGCCAGCTTGATGACCTGGTAGTCGTCACCCGCCATCTGCTGGATCATCTGGCTGCCCAGGTTGGAGGTCATGACGATCACCGTGTTGCGGAAATCCACGGTGCGCCCCTGACCATCGGTCAGCCGGCCATCATCCAGCACCTGCAGCAGGACGTTGAACACGTCCGGGTGGGCCTTCTCCACCTCGTCGAGGAGGATCACGCTGTAGGGCTTGCGCCGCACCTGTTCGGTGAGGTAGCCCCCCTCCTCATAACCCACGTAGCCCGGCGGCGCACCGATCAGGCGGGCCACCGAATGCTTCTCCATGTACTCCGACATGTCGATGCGGATCAGGTGATCCTCGGAGTCGAAGAGGAAGGCAGCCAGCGCCTTGCACAGTTCGGTCTTGCCCACCCCGGTGGGACCAAGGAAGAGGAAAGAGCCATAGGGCCGGTTGGGGTCGGCAAGCCCGGCACGGGAGCGCCGGATGGCATCGGCCACCGCCCGCACCGCCTCGTCCTGCCCCACCACGCGCTCGTGCAGCGCCTCCTCCATGTGCAAAAGCTTCTCCCGTTCCCCCTGCAGCATCTTGGCCACGGGAATGCCGGTCATGCGCGAGACCACCTCCGCGATCTCCTCCGCGCCCACCTGGGTCCGCAGCAGCTTGAACTTGCGCTTTTCCGTGCCCGCGGCCTCCGCCTGCTTGAGCTGGGCCTCGAGCTGAGGCAGCTTGCCGTACTGGATTTCCGCGACCTTGTCCAGTTGACCCTTACGCTGCAGCTCGGCCATTTCCGCGCGCAGCCGTTCGATCTCCTCCTTGATGTGTTGCGTGCCCTGGACCATGGCCTTTTCCGCCTTCCAGATTTCCTCCAGGTCGGAGTATTCCTTCTCCAGGCGGGCGATCTCCTCCTCGAGGAGGGCCAGGCGTTTTTGCGAAGCCTCGTCCTTTTCCTTGCGCACCGCCTCCCGCTCGATCTTGAGCTGGATCAGGCGCCGCTCCAGCTTGTCCATGGCCTCTGGTTTGGAATCGATTTCCATCTTGATCCGCGCCGCCGCCTCATCGATGAGGTCGATGGCCTTGTCGGGCAGGAAACGGTCGGTGATGTAGCGGTGGGACAACTCCGCCGCGGCCACGATCGCCGGGTCGGTGATCTCCACCCCGTGGTGCAGTTCGTATTTCTCCTGCAGTCCGCGCAGGATGGCGATGGTGTCCTCCACCGACGGTTCTTCCACCAGCACCTTCTGGAAACGCCGCTCCAGCGCCGGATCTTTCTCGATGTATTTGCGGTATTCGTCCAACGTGGTGGCGCCGATGCAATGCAGCTCCCCGCGCGCCAGCGCAGGCTTCAGCATATTGCCGGCATCGATGGCGCCTTCGGCCTTTCCCGCCCCCACCAGGGTGTGGATTTCGTCGATGAAGAGGATGATGCGCCCTTCCTCCTGGGCGATCTCCTTGAGCACGGCCTTGAGCCGCTCCTCGAATTCACCGCGGTATTTGGCGCCGGCCAGAAGCCCCGCCATGTCCAGGGAGAGGACACGCTTGTTTTTCAGCGTCTCCGGCACTTCGCCGTTGACGATACGCTGGGCGAGCCCCTCGACGATGGCGGTCTTGCCGACGCCGGGCTCGCCGATCAGCACCGGGTTGTTCTTCGTCCGCCGCTGCAGGATCTGGATGGTGCGACGGATTTCGTCATCCCGCCCGATCACCGGGTCGAGCTTGCCTTCGCGGGCCCGCTCGGTGAGGTCGATGGTGTATTTCTTCAGGGCTTCACGGGTGGCCTCGGCTTCCGGATTTTGCACGGTTTCCCCTCCACGGATGGCATTGATGGCTTTTTCGATGGCGGCGCGCGTCGCCCCTGCATCTTTCAGGGCGCGGCCGGTATCGCCCTTATCCTCCAGGGCGGCAAGCAGGAACATTTCCGAGGCGATGTATTGATCGCCCCGCTTCTGCGCCTCGCGGTCGGTGAGATTGAGCAGATTGTTGAGATCGCGGGAAATGTTGATTTCCCCGCCATGCCCCTCCACTTTGGGCAGACGTTTGATGGACGCCTCCAGGGACGTGCGCAGGGCCTGCACGTTGGCCCCGGCCCGCTGCAGGATGGAGGCGACACTGCCGTCCTCCTGGTTGAGGAGCGCAAGCAGCAGGTGCTGGGGCTCGATGTAGGGGTTGTCGTTGCCCACCGCCATGCTCTGCGCATCGGCAAAGGCCTGCTGGAATTTGGTGGTCAGTTTGTCGAAACGCATCGTGATCCTTTCCCAAGGGTGTGATTTGCTCTCAATATAGGGGGTAACGGCGGGATTTCAACGGGCCGGGTTGCCGCTTACAGGCTTACAGTATGGAGGCGCCAAAAAAAGACCGTTCTTGCCTCTCCCCCGCCTCCTCCCCGGTGGGGTGCGCCGTTTCACGCTAGAATGCGGGCCCATGAATGACAGCGAACTTTGGCGCGCCATCGAGGCCAACGTCACGGCTGCGCTGGCGGAGGATCTGGGACCGGGGGATCCCACCGCCGCCCTCATTCCCCCCGAAAGACGCGCAACCGCCCGCCTCATCACGCGGGAGGCGGCGATTCTGTGTGGTCAACCCTGGTTCGAGGCCTGTTTCCGCCGTCTGGATCCGGACGTGATCTTCCGCTGGCGGGCAACCGAGGGGCAGGCACTCACGGTGGGCATGGAGGTGTGCGAGATCGAAGGGAAGGCCCGCGCGCTTCTGTCCGCCGAGCGCTCGGCCCTGAATTTCCTGCAGACGCTTTCCGCGGTGGCCACCGTCACCCGGCGTTACGTGGAGGCAGTGGCGGGCACCCGGGCGCGCATCATGGATACCCGCAAGACCCTGCCGGGCCTGCGTGTTGCGCAGAAATATGCGGTGCGCGTGGGCGGCGGGGTGAATCAGCGCATGGGGCTGTTCGATGGCATCCTGATCAAGGAAAACCACATCGCGGCCGCCGGAGGCATTGCGCAGGTGATGGCCGCGGCGCGCCTGGCGGCACCGGGCTTAAGCATTCAGATCGAGGTGGAAAACCTGGCGCAGCTCGAAGAGGCGCTGGCGGCGGGCGCGACTTTGGTGTTGCTCGACAATTTCCCCCTGGCTGCGCTGCGGGAAGCGGTGCGGCTTGCAGCGGGGCGCGCCGAGCTCGAGGCCTCCGGCGGTATCAACCTCAGCAACGTGCGCGCGGTGGCGGAAACCGGGGTGGACCGTATCTCCGTCGGCAGCCTGACCAAGCACATCAAGGCGGTGGATTTCTCCCTGCGCATTCCCCTGTGAAGGGCCTCAGGCGTGGGCGGCAATGTACCGCTTGACCTGCTCCACGTCGGCCTCCACCACCTCCACCCGCTGCGGCCGTTCCTCCAGCCCCAGGAGGTCCGCCGGCCGCTCCGGCGGCCGCCCCAATGCCTCGCGGATCGTTTCCTCAAATTTGGCGGGCAGCGCGGTTTCCAGGCAGATGAGGGGCACCTCCGGCTCGCGGTATTCCAGCCCCACCTTGAGGCCGTCTGCGGTGTGGGGATCGATGATCTGTCCGTACTTTTCGTACACCATGCGGATGGTGGCGATACGGTTGGCATGGGTACTGCGTCCAGAGACGAAGCCAAATTCCTTCACCCGGGCAAACTCCTCCGCCGACAGGGTGATACCTTCGCCGCGGTCCACATGGGACCAAAGCTGCCGGATGCGCGCCGGATCACGCCCCACGGCATCGAAAATCATGCGTTCGAAGTTGGACGCCTTGGAGATGTCCATGGAGGGGCTTGAGGTGCGCAGGGTGCGTGCCCGTGGCGCGTAATGACCGGTCCTGAAAAACTCGTCGAGCACGTCGTTTTCGTTGGTGGCCACGATCAGACGACGGATCGGCAGGCCCATCATGCGCGCGATGTGTCCGGCGAGGACATTGCCGAAATTGCCGGAAGGCACGGCAAAAGAAACTTGCCGGCCGATCTCCTCCACCACCGCCAGGTAGGCCTTGAAGTAATAGACCACCTGGGCGGCGATGCGTCCCCAGTTGATGGAATTGACCGCGCCGATGTGGTAGCGGGACTTGAATTCCAGGTCATTGGACACCGCCTTGACGATGTCCTGGCAGTCGTCGAAGGATCCGCGCACGGCAAGGTTGTGGATGTTCGGGTCCATGAGGGAATACATCTGCGCCCGCTGGAAGGGACTCATGGCGCCGAAAGGCGAGAGCATGAAGACGCGGATGCTCCGCTTGCCCCGCATGGCGTATTCCGCCGCCGAACCGGTGTCGCCGGAGGTGGCGCCGAGAATGTTGAGGGTGGCGCCGGTGCGTGCCAGGACATATTCGAAAAGGTTGCCCAAAAGCTGCATGGCCATGTCCTTGAAGGCCAGCGTGGGACCATTGGACAGGGCGAGGATGAACAGGCCATCTTCGAGACGGCGCACCGGCGTGATGTCGGCGGCATTTTCCCCCGGTCGGGTGTGGCAGTACACCGCGGGCGTATAGGTCCGGTGCACGAGCCCCCGCAGGTCATCCCCCGCTATGTCAGGGGCGAAGCGGGAAAGAATGGCAAACGCGAGCTCCGCGTAATCCAGACTGCGCCACGCTTCGAGCTGTGCAAGGCTTACGCGGGGATAATCCGTCGGCACGTAAAGGCCACCGTCTGGTGCCAGACCGCCGAGGAGGATTTGCAAAAAAGACTGCGGTTCGGCGCCGCCGCGGGTGGAGATGTATTCCATGGCCACTTTCCAGACTTTTCCGGCCCGCCTCAGGTGAGGGTTTCCAGTCGCAGTTTGATCACCGCACCGGAAATGGTGGGCAGGGCCTCGATCCGGCTGATGGCCTGCACCACGTGTTTTTCCAGCGTCTCGTGGGTGAGCATGATGATGTCCACCTGCTCCTCGCCCTCTTCCGGCTCCTTCTGGATCATGGCATCGATGGAGATGCCGAGATCGGCCAGAATCCGCGTGATGTCCGCCAGCACGCCCGGCCGGTCGTAGGCCCGCATGCGCAGATAGTAGGCGGTGCGCACCTCGCCGATGGGCAGAATGGGCTCATCGGAGAGGGCATCCGGTTGGAAGGCGAGATGGGGAACGCGGTTTTCCGGGTCCGCCGTCGCCATGCGCGTCACATCCACCAGGTCCGCCACCACGGCGGAGGCAGTGGGCTCCGCCCCCGCGCCGCGCCCGTAATAGAGGGTATGCCCCACCGCATCGCCCTTGACCAGGATGGCATTCATCACTCCATCCACGTTGGCGATGAGCCGGCGGGCGGGGATCAGGGTGGGGTGTACCCGCAACTCGATCCCCTTCTCCGTGCGTTTGGTGATGCCCAGCAGTTTGATGCGATAGCCAAGCTCCTCGGCGTAGCGCATGTCCTCGCGGGTGAGCTGCGAAATGCCTTCGGTGTAGGCCTTGTCAAACTGCATGGGAATGCCGAAGGCGATGGCGGAGAGAATGGTGAGCTTGTGCGCGGCGTCGATGCCTTCGATGTCGAAGGTGGGATCGGCCTCCGCATAGCCGAGACGCTGCGCCTCCGCCAGCACCTCGGCAAAGGGCAGGCCTTTGTTGCGCATCTCGGTGAGGATGAAATTGGTGGTGCCGTTGATGATGCCGGCCACCCACTCGATGTGATTCGCGGTCAGACCCTCGCGGATCGCCTTGATGATGGGAATGCCGCCGCCCACCGCCGCCTCGAAGGCGACCATCACCTGCTTTTCCTGCGCCAGGGCGAAGATTTCATTGCCATGTTTGGCGATCAGGGCCTTGTTCGCGGTCACCACATGCTTGCCGTTGCAGATGGCCTGCATCACCAGTTCCCTGGCGGGGCTGGTGCCACCGATGAGTTCCACCACGATGTCGATGTCCGGATGGTTGACCACGGCCATCGCATCGTCGGTGATGGCGAGCCCCTCGCCACCGTATTGACGGCGCGCCCGCTCCACGTTGCGCACCGCGGCCATCACCACGCGAATCTCCCGCCCGGCACGGCGGCTAATCTCCCCCGCGTTGCGGCGCAGGACGGTGAGGGTGCCACCCCCCACCGTTCCCAGTCCCAGCAGACCGACGTTGATTGGTTTCATTGCCTTTCCCTGAAAATGATTGCCTACCTGCAGGCACCGCCCCTCGGCGGAAGCGACGGTGCGCCTTGCCGGAAGGGCTAACGCCTCTAGAGGAGTCCGTCTTTCTTGAACATCTCGCGGATGCCACGAATCGCCTGACGGGTGCGCGCTTCGTTCTCGATGAGGGAAAAACGCACGTGGTCATCGCCATAATCGCCAAAGCCGATGCCGGGAGACACCGCCACCTTCGCCTCCGCCAGCAGTTTCTTCGCGAACTCCAGGGAACCCATGGCCCGATAGGGTTCGGGAATGGGCGCCCAGACGAACATGGTGGCCTTGGGCACCTCCACCGGCCAGCCGATGGCGTGCAGTCCCTTGCACAGGGCATCCCGCCGCCGCTGGTACATATCGCGGATTTCCCGCACACAGTCCTGGGGCCCCTCCAAGGCGAGGATGCTCGCCACCTGGATGGGCGTGAAGGTGCCGTAGTCGTGGTAGCTCTTGATGCGCGCGAGCGCCGCCACCAGGTCCCGGTTGCCCACCATGAAGCCAACCCGCCAGCCCGGCATGTTGTAGCTCTTGGAGAGGGTGAAGAATTCCACCGCGATCTCCTTCGCCCCCGGCACCTGCATGATGGACGGCGCCCGGTAGCCGTCGAAAACGATGTCGGCATAGGCGATGTCGTGCACCACATAGATGCCCTGCTCCCGGCACATGGCCACCACCTTTTCGAAGAAGGGCAGTTCCACACACTGGGTGGTGGGGTTGCTGGGGAAGTTAAGGATGAGCATCTTGGGCTTGGGATAGGAGGTGCGGATGGCCTTTTCCAGCGCCTCGAAGAAATCCATGCCCGGACGCATGGGGATGTATTGGATATCCGCCCCGGCGATGACCGGCCCGTAAATGTGGATGGGATAGCTGGGATTGGGTACCAGCACGATGTCGCCCTTGTCCAGCGTGGCCAGACACAGGTGGGCAATGCCCTCCTTGGAGCCGATGGTGACGATCGCCTCGGTGTCGGGATCGATCTCCACCCCGTAACGGCTGGCGTACCAATGACTGATGGCCCGGCGCAGGCGGGGAATGCCCTTGGAGACCGAATAGCGGTGGGTGTCGCCCCGCTGCGCACTTTCGATCAGCTTGTCCACGATGTGCCGGGGCGTGGGCTGGTCGGGGTTGCCCATGCCGAAGTCAACGATGTCCTCGCCCCGCCGCCGGGCGGCCGCCTTCAGCTCCCCCGTGATATTGAAGACATAGGGCGGCAGGCGGGAGATACGGGGAAATGCATCCATGGTTCCGCGAAATGGCCAAAAAGCCAAAAAAGATATAATGTTACAGAACCGCTCCGGCCCCCGCAACGACGCCCCCCGATGAAGCTGCACCTCGACCGTTTCGGCAATCAGAATGCCTTCACCGGTTACGGCGAAGGTTACGTCCTCATCAACCAGCAGCGCTTCGAGCGCAGCCTGATCGTGCTTCCCGACCGCATCATCGCCGATTGGGCGCCGCGGCGCGTGGAGGAGCTCACCGCAGCCGACAGCGCGCTGCTGGCGGATCTGCCGGCGGACATCCTCCTCCTCGGCACCGGGCGGCGCTTGTGCTTCCCCCCGGCACCCCTCCTGCAAGCTCTCACGACGAGGGGGATCGGCATGGAGGTGATGGACAGCCACGCCGCCGCCCGCACCTACAACATCCTCCTCGCCGAAGGCCGGCGGGTGGCCGCCGCCCTCCTCCTCTAGCGGCAAGCCTCTCCCAGAGCTTCTGCGAGGCAGCGGCCACGGTGACCCCGCCGCCCACAGCGTGGCTTCCGCCCCGCAAGGGGGATCGCTTCGGCGCTTCGTTCAGGGAGGAAGAATGTCGGCGAAACTGAGAAGCAGGGGAAACTCCTGAGCTTCCCGCGCCGGTGCCTGGGAATCCGGCCGCGCCACGGCGAGGAGATGCCGGATGCCATAGGCCCGGGCCGCACGCAGCACCGGCAGACTGTCGTCGATGAGCAGGGTGCGTCCGGGCGCGAAGGATTCGCGCGCGGCAAGCCAGGGCCAGAACTCCGGGTGTTCCTTGGGCCGCCCGCATTCATGGGCGCAGACGATGGCATCGAAATAGCGGTCAAGCTCCGTGCGTTCCAGCTTGAGGGTCAGACTCACCTGGTGCGCATTGGTCACCAGCACGACGCGCTTTCCCCGCTCCCGCACGCGGCTGAGGAAAGGCTCCACGTGGGGATGGACGGCGATCAGGTGGGCCACCTCGCGCTTTAAGCGCGCGATGTCGAGTCCCAGCTCCCGGCTCCAGTAGTCGACGCAATACCACTCCATCGTCCCGGCCACCCGGGCATAACGGGACAGCAGCGCCTGCCGTGCCGTAGCCAAGGGAAGGCTGTGCTTTTCCGCATAGCGCTGCGGCACGTGGGCGAGCCAGAAATGGTTGTCGTAGTGGAGGTCGACGAGGGTACCGTCCATGTCCACAAGGACGGTGTCGATGGTCTGCCAGTCGAGCATCGGCTAGAGCAGGGAATCCTTGGACACCCCGGCACGGCGGAGAATCCGCCGCAGGGACTGCAGGGCCTCCATCTGGATCTGGCGCACCCGCTCCCGGGTGATCCCGTGGGCGGCCGCCACCTCCTCCAGGGTGCTCACCTCGTAGCCATTGAGACCGAAGCGGCGTTCGATCACCGAACGCTGTTTGTCGGGGAGCTGCTCCAGCCACTCCTGCACATAGCGTTCCATTTCCGCCTGTTGCAGCCACACTTCCGGCAACACCCCCTGCTCGTCGGGAATCGCCTCGCCGATGGAAAGATTGGGGTCGATGTCCAGGGGCGCATCGAGGGAGGCCATGCGCTCGTTCAGGCTCAGGATGTAACGCACCTCCTCCACGTCACGCCCCAGCAGATGGGCCACATCCTCCGCCGTGGGATCGGGTTTGCCGTGGGCCTCCAGGTGCCGCTGCGCGCGCAGATAGGTGTTGAGCTCCTTGATGATGTGCACCGGCAGGCGAATGGTGCGCGACTGATTCATGATGGCGCGCTCGATGTTCTGCCTGATCCACCAGGTGGCGTAGGTGGAAAAGCGGAAGCCCCGCTCCGGGTCGAATTTCTCCAGGGCGTGAATGAGACCGAGATTCCCCTCCTCGATCAGGTCCAGAAGCGGCAGACCCCGGTTCACGTAGTGCTTGGCGATGTTGACCACCAGTCGCAGATTGCACTCGATCATGCGCTGGCGTGCCATGAAATCCCCCTGGACCACGCGCCGCGTAAGTTCCAGCTCCTCTTCCGCCGAAAGCAGGGCATTGTGCCCGATTTCGTTGAGATAAATCTGGGTGACGTCGGCGTTGAGATCGGACAGGAACTCGCCTTCCGCCGTTTCCGTGGCCGGTTCGGCCACCCCCTCGGGCGCGCCGGCCACTTCCGGGGGCAGCTCGTTTTCCTCGGGGGCGTCCTGGGGGTCGAATCCGGAAATCATGAGCTCCTGTCGTTGGGCAGGTATTTGAGCGGGTCCACGGGTTTGCCGAGGCGGCGGATTTCGAAATGGAGCTTCACGCGGTCGGCGTCGGTGTCCCCCATCTCCGCGATCTTCTGCCCACGCACCACCGACTGACCTTCCTTCACCAGGATCTGGCTGTTGTGGGCATAGACGCTGAAGTAGCTCTTGTTGTGCTTAATGATGATGAGTTTGCCATAGCCGCGCAAGGTGGTGCCGGTGTGCACCACCTTGCCCGCGGCAGCAGCGTTCACCGGCTGGCCGGCGCTGCCCGCAATGTCCACCCCTTTGTTTCCCCCCTCGCCGAAGGTGGCGATGATTTTGCCGCTCGCCGGCCAGACCCATTCGACCCGCTCCGGATCGTCCTCCTCCCCTTGCGGCGCATCCTTTTCGGCGGGCTTTTCGGCCGGTTTTTCCGGCGCCGGGCCGGCTGCCGGCGCAGCAGGTGCCTCTGTGCGGGGCGCCGGCGTTGCGGGCTTTTCCAGCCTGGCCAATGCCTGCTCGGAATAGGGCAGCCGCAGCGCCTTGGGCTCTGACTTCACATTGCCCGTGGCGGAGGGCAGGGGCTTGGCCTCGGCCAGGGGGGCGGTGCGCAGGGGTTGCACCCCCTCGCCATTGGGCGGAGTCAGCCGCAAGACCTGGCCGACGCGGATGAGGTAGGGCTCGCCGATGCCGTTCCATTCGGCAAGCTCCCGGTAATCGAGGCCGAATTCCAGGGCGAGCCCATAGAGGGTGTCACCCTTTTTCACCGTGTAGGTGGCAGGCCGCCAGTCCGCTTCGGGCGCGGGCCTTCCCGCCGGTTTGGCCGGCGGGGTTTTCGCCGTCTCCGCCGGCAGACGGTCAATCACCGGTGCCCGTTTGGGGCTGCCCCCACAGGCGGCAAGCAGCATGGGGATGAGGACAATCAGCAGAATTTTGCCGGACATGGCGTTTCCCTCACGGCCGCTGTGCGCCGGATCAGGCCATCCCCGGCAAAAGCGGCACGAATTTGACCTCTTCCAGTTCGAGCTGTTGAAAGCCCAGCGCCGATCGCTCGACGACGGTGAGCCGCTGTGTGTCCGTGCCCAGGGGGAGGACCAGGCGGCCGCCGGGGGCGAGCTGGGCGAGGAGCTTCTCGGAGATGTGAGTGGCGGCGGCGGTCATGACGATGGCATCGAAGGGGGCGAGCTCGGGCAGCCCCTGGCTGCCATCGGCGTATTTGACCTTGACGTTGAACAGGCGCAGTTCCCTGAGATTCCTGCGCGCCCGGGCAATGAGCGGCGCAATGCGCTCGATGGTGATCACCTCCTGGGCGAGCTTCGCCAGAATGGCCGCCTGATAGCCGCAGCCGGTGCCGATTTCCAGCACCCGCTTCAGACTGCGCCCGTTGCGCGCCAATTCCGTCATGCGCGCCACCGTATAGGGTTGGGAGATGGTCTGGCCGAAGCCGATGGGCAACGCCACGTCGTCGTAGGCGCGGCTCGCCAGGGCCTCTTCGACGAAGATGTGCCGTGGCACGGCACCGATGGCCGCCAGCACCACCTCGTCGGCGATCCCCTGCCCCCTCAGACGCTCCACCATGCGCGCCCGAGTGCGCTGGGAGGTCATGCCGATGCCGGAAAATCTGCTGCTCACCGGCCCCTCAGTTGCCAAGCCAGGCGCGCACCTCATCGAGCTGCGCGAAATGGGTGAGATCCATCTGCAGGGGCGTCACCGAAACGCAGCCTTGAGCCACGGCGTGGAAATCGGTGCCCGGCCCCGCATCCTGGGCGCTGCCGGCCGCCCCCACCCAATACACCGTCTCCCCGCGCGGACTCTGGGTTTTCACCACCGGCTCCGCCTTGTGCCGTTTGCCCAGCCGGGTCACCTCAGTGCCCTTCAGCGCCTCGTAGGGCAGATCGGGCACGTTCACGTTGAGCAGGCACGGCGGCGGCAGTGGCCGGTTGCGCATGCGTTCGACGAGCTCCACGGCCACCCGGGCGGCGGTGGAATAATGGCCGTGGCCCTGGCTCGCCAGGGAGATGGCCATGGCAGGAATGCCCAGCAGGAACCCTTCCGTCGCTGCGGCGACGGTGCCGGAGTAAATGGTGTCATCCCCCATGTTGGCGCCGTGATTGATGCCGGAGATCACCATGTCCGGCGGTGTCTCCAGCCAGCCGGTGACGGCCAGATGCACGCAGTCGGTGGGCGTGCCATTGACGTAATAAAAGCCGTTGTGGGAACGGCGCAGGCTCAATGGCCGGTCGAGGGTGAGGGAGTTGCTTGCGCCGCTGCGATCCCGCTCCGGGGCGACGACGATGACCTCGGCAATGGCAGCAAGCGCGTGAGCGAGGGCGGACAGGCCAGGGGCGAAGTATCCGTCGTCATTGCTGAGCAGGATGCGCATGGGAGAGGAATGGTCCAGCGGCAGACGGATTGGCCCGTGAATCTGGTCGGGGCGAGAGGATTTGAACCTCCGACCACCTGCACCCCATGCAGGTACGCTACCAGGCTGCGCTACGCCCCGAATCCGCGCATTATAACGGAAAGCCTGCGCCGCAGCCAACCCGCCGGGCGCAGCGTTCAGGCCACACCACCGGCGCAGGCCGCCATGCCGGTGCCGCGGATGCGATCCAGGTAACGCCCCCGGTAGATCATGCGCCGGCGCGCGGGGCTGTCGGTGAAGCCGCTGCGGTCGTGGAGGACGTTGTTGCAGATGAGCCCCATGCCCGGCTCCAGCCGGCCGCGCAGGATGAAGGGCGAGTCTTCGCCGAGGATGGCCTCCAGCGCCGCCACCGCCGCCCGCACCGATGGCGTGTCCTTCCACTCAATGCTGCGGGTGCGCGCGGTGTAGCGCATGTGCAGGGCACCGCAGGGGAGCAGGGAAAACACGGGGCCGCTCTGGGCGGGCCTGGCCACCCCGTTTTCATCGAGGCGGGGGGGAATCGTCATCACATCCGGCTCACTGAGGGCGCGCACATGTTCGGGATCGCGCTCGCGCAGCAGGATGTAGGCGATCTCGTGATCCAGCAGACGGTTTTCACCGCCAGTCTCGGCGCTTTGCACACAGTGCAGGATCATCCCCAGAATGCGCTGCGCCGGGGGGTTGTAGTAGCCGTCGGTGTGCCAGCGGATGGGCCGGTTGGTGTAGGGGATGAAATCGCCGCGCATCCCCTCCTGCTCCTCGGCGACGGTCAGGGTGCTGATGGCATCCTCATCGGCGAGCAGATTGCGGTCGAGGCGCACGAGCCCGAACTGCTCCCCCAGTTTGCGCGGCAGGTCTTTGTCGGCTTCCACGTGACGGCTGGCGTAGATGGCCATGTTGGCCCGGCGGCAGCGCGCCAGGATCGCCTCCTGCTCCGCCGGGGTGAGCCGCCGGGGGTCGGCCACCTCCACCACCAGCTCGTCGAAGGAGCGGGGATAGGCCGCAAGCTTCTCATCCCGCCAAGCGCGGTAACTCGCTTCGTCCTCGAGATGGAAGGGGCAGCCCATCAGTCACGCTTGGGGAAAAAACCGTTGATGAGCTTCTTCACCGTTTCGATCGCTTCCGGCGCCTGGAATTCGATGATCTGGTCGATGATCCAGACCTGATCCTGGCTTTCCATACGCTCACGGATCATGTTGGCGAGATAGCGCTTGACGGCGAAACTGGGCTCTTCCGGCGGGAAATCGAAGGTGGCATAGTCCGCGCCCCGCCGGTTGAGGAAATCGAGGAACTCCGCCGCGTAATCCCGGGTGTGCACTTCGTCCGGCGCCAGATCGCGGATGTTCTGGTCCACGTAATCGGCCAGTCGGGCGCCGGTGGCAGCGATGAGACTGGCGCGCCGCTCCTCGTCCACCCGCCCGTAGAGCAGGCGATCGGCGATGTGGAGCATGAAGGCACACATTTCGGCGATGATGCCGAAGCCCCGGCCCAGGTGGATGATGTCGTACTCCGCCTTGGAGATGTCGTCCACCGCCTTCGAGGCCTGCTTCCACATGTTGAGGGCAAGCACGCTGGCGGTCTCGTCACTGGCGCGCGCGGCATCCTTTTTGAACCAGGTGGTTTTGACCCGTATGGCCATCGCTATTCTCCTCTCGCCACGGGGCGGCGTGGGTCGGTGATCCACTCACTCCACGAGCCCGGGTAGAGTTTCGCCCCGGTGAGGCCCGCCACTTCCATGGCCAGAAGATCGTGGCAGGCGGTCACGCCGGAGCCGCACATGACGATCACCTCCTCCGGCCTGCGCCCGGCGAGCAGGGCCTCGTAATGGGCGCGCAACGCCTCCGCTGGCAGAAAAGTGCCGGAGACATCCAGGTTGTCGTCGAAGGGAACGTTGATTGCGCCCGGCACATGACCGGCCACGGGGTCGATGGGTTCCATCTCGCCGGTGAAGCGCATTTCCGGCCGCGCGTCCAGAATCAGCCGGCTGCCGCTGCGGCTGGCCTCGAGGACGGTTTCCGCATCCACCCGCAACTCGTCCCTCAGGTGGGGTACAAACACGGTCGGGGTGATCCGGGGCGGCTGGGTGGTGAGGGGCCGTTTCTCCCGCTGCCATTTGGGCAGCCCCCCATCCAAGAGGGCCACCCCATCGTGGCCCATCCAGCGCATTAGCCACCACAGCCGCACCGCCATGGAGCCGAAACTGTCGTCATAGACGACCACCTGTTTGTTCCCGTCGATGCCCCACCGGCCCAGGGTGCGGGCAAACTCCGCCGGATCGGGCAAGGGATGCCGGCCATTGCGTCCGGTGCGCGGGCCCGACAGGTCTTCATCCAGATGGGCATAGCGCGCCCCCGGCAGATGCCCGGCGGCGTAGGCACGGCGGCCGGCTTCGGTATCGCTCAGGGTGAAGCGGCAGTCCACGATCACCCAATCGGGATCGTCCAGGTGGGAGGCCAGGGTCTCCGTATCAATCAAAGTGGTATAAGCCATCCGCTGCCCCATATAAAAAGGCCGGCACCGGCCGGCCTTGGCCCAACCTGCGGCCGGCTTCAGTAGCCGCCCTTGCCAAACGGTTTGGGCAAACCGGCAATCCGCACCGCCTGCCGCGCCGGCTGCATGGGGAAGAGTTCATAGAGCCGCTTTTTCCAGTCGATGCCCGGTTGCAGCTCCTCCATTTCCTTGACCAGGTTGCGGAAATTCGGCGTGTGGCCCTTTTCCCGGTATTCGTTGCGCAGGTGTTCGATGACCATCCAGTGTTCATCGGTGAGCTCGATGCCTTCCGCGGCGGCGATCACCTTGGCCGCTTCCTCGGTCATGATCGGCTCGAGGAGGAACTTCTCATCATCGTACTCGTACTCGACACCATCGATCACATAGCCCATCTGTCAACTCCTTCTTCTGTCAAACAAAAGCCAAGTTAGGGAAGCCGACCGGCACGCCGTCAGGCAACCGGCGTAATCGATTTGTGGGGGATGAACACGCCGCAACCCAGCTTGCGGTTCGTCCCCAGACCCTGCTGCTGGATGAGGAGGGCATGCTCCACAGGCAGGCCGTGGAGCAGGACGCTGTAGCCATACTCGGTGCCCCGCTCCGTGGTCAGGGCCTGGCGGCGGCCACAGATGAAGCGGGTGTCGATCTTAAGCTCGTCCAACATCCGGATGACGTCCTGGGCAAAAGCCTTTTCATCGGCGCTACCCGTCGTCACCAGGTGCGCGTAGAGCGGCGTGTGCAGAGAAAGCGGCCGCAGCTTGCCGGCACCGATGGCAAAAGCCGCCCCGGCCAGTTCGAACCGCTGCCCGGAGAGCTTGAGCACCTCCTCCACCCGGTGGCGTGGCACGCGGATGACCAGCTTGGCGCGGCGGTTGAGCATGAGTCGGCCGCCGCCCACGTCCGCACCCTGGATGGGGTGGATGGCCAGCAACGGCTCTTCCTCCATCCAGGGAGCCAGGGCACGCAGGGCGCGGTAGAGGAGGAGGCCGTGATCCTGGGGCAGGCCCTCCCCCTTCAGCTCGAACTGAACATCGGTCACCGCCGCTTCGTCCACCTTGGGGGCGACGAAGCCTTCGTCTGCAAGCCAGCCTATTTTTGCTCTCCTTGGCGGCGCGCCCAGTCGGTGAGGGCATTCCCCCAACGGGCCGCCGTCGCCGCGTCGATGTCGAAGACGGTGAAGCGCTTGCCCTCCCGGATGCGCAACCGGAGGGTGGTATAGCCCGCCGGGTGCTCCACCTGCTGCAGCTCCACCTCCTGGCGGAAGGGCTGACAGAGGAACTTTTCCAGACTGGTGATGCGCTCCGATTGCAAAATCCGCCGCCTGTGCTAGAGTTTCAGGTTCGGCGATAAGGTAATGGCTTGATTCAACTTTATCAAGCGCGCCCGCGCCGTTTGGCCGCCTTCTAGCCAAACTTGGGGAGCCCGGATACTCCTTTTGGGTAGGTCCGAGCTAACTACTCAGGTGAATAGTGCCCCCGGAACACGGGGCATAACATTTTGGCCACGTAAGGGCGGGTACGGCTTCGGCCCCGCCGGGGTCCCAGGTGAGGCGTCTGTTGCCCGGCAGTCAGGCGGCAGCCGTGCAGTGTCCTTGGGTTGTCAGTTCAACGTTTTTTGTGGAGAGAACGCCATGGCAAAACAAATTCCTGCAACGCCGATGCTTGACCAGCTGGAAAGCGGCCCCTGGCCCAGCTTCGTGACCGGGCTCAAGCGCCTGGCGAAAGAAAAGGACATGATGGCCGACCTGCTGGGTCAGCTGGAAACGTCCTATGAAACCCGCAAGGGTTACTGGAAAGGGGGCACGGTGGGCGTGTATGGCTATGGTGCCGGCGTCATCCCCCGCTTCACCGAGCTGAAGGACGAAAACGATCAGCCCCTGTTCCCCGACGCAGCCGAGTTCCACACCCTGCGTGTGCAGCCGCCCGCGGGCATGCATTACACCTCCGACCTGCTGCGCAGCCTGTGCGACACCTGGGACAAATACGGCTCCGGCCTGATCGCCTTCCATGGCCAGTCCGGCGACATCATGTTCCAGGGCATCAAGACCGAAAATGTGCAGCCCGCTTTCGACGAGCTGAACGAAAAAGGCTTCGACCTGGGGGGTGCCGGTCCGGCCCTGCGCACCTCCATGTCCTGCGTGGGTGCTGCCCGCTGCGAAATGTCCTGCTATGACGAGGCCCGCGCCCTGCGCACCGTCATCAACAACAACCTGGACGACATGCACCGTCCGGCGCTGCCCTACAAATTCAAGTTCAAGTTCTCCGGCTGCCCGAACGACTGCGTGAACGCTATCCAGCGCTCCGACTTCGCCACCATCGGCACCTGGCGCGACAACATCCAGGTCAACGAGCAGCTCATCCAGGACTGGGTGGCCAAGCATGGCAAGACCGAACTCGTCAACCAGGTCATCAACATGTGCCCGACCAAGGCCATCCGCCTGGTGCCCAAGGACAAGGTGGCCCAGGGTGACGGCTACTCGGTGGCGGCGGTGGATGCCCAGGACTGCATGGAGATCGACAACCACAACTGCGTGCGGTGCATGCACTGCCTGAACGTCATTCCCGGCGGCCTGCTGCCCGGCAAGGACAAGGGGGTGACCATCCTCATCGGCGGCAAGGGCGTGCTGAAGATTGGCGCCACCATGGGCACCGTGATCATCCCCTTCATGAAGCTCGAGTCCGACGAGGACTTCGAAAAACTCAACGAGCTGGCCCGCAACGTCCTCGACTTCTTCGCCGAGAACGCGCTGGAGCATGAGCGCACCGGTGAGATGATCGACCGCATCGGCCTGGTGAACTTCCTCGAGGGCATCGGCATCGACGTGGATCCCAACATGATCCTCGAGCCGCGCTCCAACCCCTATGTCCGCACCGACGGCTGGGACGAGGAAGTCGCCAAGTGGAACGAGCGCAAGGCGGCGGCCAAGGCCGGCTGAAGCGTCACGGTCCAAGCGCCCGCCCGCGAGGGTGGGCGCACAAACCCAGGCATAACAATTGAGAGGAAACCCTATGGCAGAACTTCGCCAACCGATCGAATCCGGGGCGCCGGATCCCAAACCCTACATGCACCCGGTGATGGTCAAGAACTACGGGAAGTGGGTGTTCCATTCCCATCCGCGGCCCGGTGTGCTCTACCATCGCGCCGAAAGCGGGGATGAGATCTGGACCGTCAAGGCCGGCACCCAGCGCCAGATGGACACCTACACCATCCGCAAGCTGGCCGAGATCGCCGACAAATACGGTGATGGCTACGTGCGCTTCACCACACGTTCCAACATCGAATACATGGTGGCGGACGAAAAGAAAGTCGAGCCGCTGATCAAGGCCCTCACCGAAGCCGGCTTCCCCGTCGGTGGCACCGCCAACTCGGTGTCCATGGTGGCCCATACCCAAGGCTGGCTGCATTGCGACATCCCGGGCACCGACGCTTCCGGCGTCGTCAAGGCCCTGATGGACGAGCTCTACGACGAGTTTGTCAAATGCGAAATGCCCAACCGGGTGAAACTGTCCACCTCCTGCTGCGAAATCAACTGCGGCGGCCAGGCCGACATCGCCGTCATCGTCCAGCACACCAAGCCGCCCAAGATCAACCACGATCTGGTGGCCAACGTCTGCGAGCGGCCGGCGGTGGTGGCGCGCTGCCCGGTGGCGGCCATTCGTCCCGCACTGGTGAACGGCAAACCCTCGCTGGAAGTGGACGAGAAGAAATGTATCTGCTGCGGCGCCTGCTATCCTCCCTGCCCGCCGATGCAGATCAACGACCCCGAGCACTCGAAGATCGCCATCTGGGTGGGGGGCAAGAACTCCAATGCCCGTTCCCGTCCCACCTTCCACAAGCTGGTGGCTGCGGGCCTGCCCAACAACCCGCCGCGTTGGCCCGAGGTCAGCGCCGTGGTGAAGAAGATCCTCTCGGTGTACAAGGCGGATGCCCGTCCCTGGGAGCGTATGCGTGACTGGATCGACCGCATCGGCTGGCCGCGCTTCTTCGAGAAGACCGGTCTGCCCTTCACCAAGTACCACATCGACGATTGGAAGGGTCACCGCGTCACGTTCAACGCTTCGGCGCACATCCGCTTCTAAATCGTAGTCATCCCCCTGCATCCAAACGGGTGCGGGGGTGATGCCATTCAAAAACACTACAAAGATCAGGGGTTTTGAATGAAGTTTGGCATTCTGGTGAATGAGGGTCTTTACCAGCACCAGGCAAGCGATACCGCTTATCAGTTTGCCAAGGCTGCAATCGAGAAAGGCCACCAAGTGCCCCGTGTGTTTTTCTATCACGACGGGGTTTACAACTCGAGCCGCCTGACTGAGCCGCCGCAGGACGACCGCAACATCGTCCAACGCTGGCAGAAGCTCGCCAAGGAGCACAACATCGACCTGGTGGTCTGCGTGGCTGCCGCGCTGCGTCGCGGCATCAAGGATGAGAACCTGGCGGAAGGCTTCCGGATTTCCGGTCTCGGCCAGCTGGTGGAGGTGGGCATCCAGGCCGACCGTCTGGTGGTGTTTGGCGACTGATGGGAGAAGACATGACCGAAGCAACGGGTGGCATCGACTTCGAGGAAGAATCCGCCGGGGTCGTCAAAAAATTCATGTTCGTCAACCGCAAGGCGCCCTATGGCACCATCTACGCCCTGGAAGGGTTGGAAGTGGTGCTGATCAGCGCCGCGTTCGATCAGGACGTGAGCCTGGTCTTCCTCGACGATGGGGTTTATCAGATCGTCAAGGGCCAGCACACCAAGGCCATCGACGTCAAAAACTTCTCCCCCACCTATCGGGCGTTGGAAGGCTACGACATCGAAAAGCTCTATGTGCTGAAGGAGTCCCTGGAAGAGCGTGGGCTTACCGTGGATGACCTGCTGGTGGACGTGGAGGTGCTCGACGCCGCAGGCATGGCTAGGCTGATGGCCGAACAGGACGTCGTGTTGAGCTTCTGAGGGGGAAAGCGAATGCTGCACATTGTGAACAAGTCCCCGTACGAAAACCGGACGCTGGAAAACTGCCTGCGCGTCATCACCCATGAAGACGGGGCGGCCCTGCTCCTCATCGAGGACGCCGTCTATGCGGCGACCAAGGGCAACATCGCGGAAAACCTGCTGAAGGGGGTCATGGGCAAGATCAAGATCTATGCCCTCTGGCCGGACCTGGAGGCACGCGGCATGCAAGACCGGGTGATCGATGGCATCAAGCTCGTCGATTACGGCGGTTTTGTGGATCTGGTGGCGGAGCATCGCAACAACCAATCCTGGTTGTAATGCTTCATTTTTCTACGTAAGGAGAGGCAAATGAGCTTTGAAATCAACGGCAAAGTGTACGAGACCGACGAGGAAGGTTACCTGGTCAACCTGTCGGACTGGAACGAGGAAGTCGCCAAGCATCTGGCAGCCGAGGAAAAAATCGAGCTGACCGACGCCCACTGGGAAGTGATCAACTTCCTGCGTGAGTACTACAACGACTATCAGATCGCGCCGGCCATCCGCGTGCTGACCAAGGCGATCGGCAAGAAGCTGGGGCCGGAAAAAGGCAACAGCAAGTACCTCTACGAGCTGTTCCCCTACGGTCCGGCCAAGCAGGCGTGCAAGATCGCCGGTCTGCCCAAGCCGACCGGCTGCATCTAAAAGGGTGTTGATCGGCCGCCGCGCCCGGCCGGCGCGGCGTGCCGAACCTTCGTAGCGGATCCGAGGCGGGTGATGACGACAACAACGGTATTTTTTGCGGCCCTGTTTTACGTGGCCACCGCGATTCTGGTGCTGGGTCTGGCGCGCAAGATCTATCAGTACGCCAGCACGCCGGCGCCCCTGAAGATTCCCACCACACCGGCCCCGACGACGAAAACCGGCGTGGTGCTGCGCATGGCGCGCGAAGTGATTCTGTTCGAAAGTCTGTTCAAGTCCAACAAGTGGATTTGGCTGTTTGGCTGGCTTTTCCATGTCGGCCTGGCCGTCGTCCTCTTCCGTCATCTGCGCTATTTCCAATATCCGGTCTGGGACATCGTCTCCCTCGAACTCGTCCAGGCGGCGGGCAAATACGCCTCCTTCGCCATGGTGGCCGGTCTGATCGGGCTTTGGGCGCGGCGTTTCCTTGTGGATCGTGTGCGCTACATCACCACTCTGTCCGACCACCTCATCCTCCTGCTGCTCATCGGTATCGGCATCACCGGGATGAGCATGACCTTCGTCAGCCATACCGACATCGTCGGCCTCAAGGCTTTCATGCTGGGACTGATGCGCTTTGAAATCAATCCGCTACCGGAGGACCCCCTCCTCATGGCACATCTCGCCCTGGTGGCAACGCTGATGATCGTCTTCCCCATCAGCAAACTGCTCCATGCGCCCGGTGTCTTCTTCAGCCCCACGCGCAACCAGGTGGACGACCCGCGGGAACATCGCCACCTCGCGCCCTGGGCGGCGGAACTGGAAAAGTGATTACGGTTTAGGGGACCCCATGGCTGCATCGACCTTCGAAACACCGAAGCTCCTCAACGATACCGCCACCCTGCCCATCCCCCCCATCAAGCCGGGGGCGATGCAGGGGGTGCAGTCGTTCATCGCCGGCGACAAAATCCAGGAGCAACTGGGTTACCCGGGCGAACTGCTTCCCAACTGGAAGGAGCGCGCCATCGAGCGCATGGGGGAGCTGTTGCAGAAATACCGGGGCCTGCAGGTCTTCCTCGACGCCTGCGTGCACTGCGGTGCCTGCACCGACAAGTGCCACTACTACCTGGGCACGGCAGACCCCAACAACATGCCCGTCGCCCGCCAGGAACTCCTGCGCAAGGTTTACCGCCGCTATTTCACCTTCGCTGGCAAATACTTCCCCAAACTGGTGGGCGCCATCGACCTCACCGAGGAAGTGCTCGACCAGTGGTACAGCTATTTCTATCAGTGCTCGGAATGCCGCCGCTGCTCGGTGTATTGCCCCTATGGCATCGACACCGCGGAAATCACCATGGCCGCGCGGGAAATCATGGACTCCGTCGGCCGCGGGCAAAAGTATTCCAACGAAATCCTGGGTAAGCTCCATCGCATCGGCAACAACCTCGGTCTGCCCGGCCCGGCCCTGGAGGATACCCTCGCCGGCCTGGAGGAGGACATCCTCGCCGACACCGGGGTGCCGGTGCGTCTGCCCATCGATCAGAAAGGCGCCGAGGTGCTGCTGGTCACCCCCTCGGCCGATTTCTTCTCCGAGCCCCATGTGGAAAGCCTGATCGGCTACGCCAAGGTCTTCCACGCCGCAGGGATCAGTTGGACGCTCTCCTCCACGGCTTCCGAGGCGGGCAACTTCGGCCTTTTCATTGGCAGCTATGAAAACATGCGCAAGGCGGCGCTGCGCATCCGCGAAGCGGCGCTGGAACTTGGCGTCAAGCGCGTCGTGGTGGGCGAGTGCGGCCATGCCTGGCGGGTGGCCTACAGCTTCTGGAACACCCTCACCGGGGTGGGCGCGGGCGCCGAGGATCCCTTCGGCAAGATGCTGCAGCAACAACTGGATCACCGCTACAAGCAGCCCTCCCACATCTGCGAAGTCACCTGGGACCTGATCCAGAAGGGGGCGATCAAGCTGGACAAGTCGGCAAACGACCACCGCATCGTCACCTTCCACGATTCCTGCAACGTCGCCCGCGCTTCCCGCATGGGCGACATCCCGGGGGGGCAGTTCATCATCCCGCGGGAGATCATCAAGGCCTGCTGCAATCATTTTTACGACATGGCGCCGGAGACCATCTACGAAGGCACCTACTGCTGCGGTGGTGGCGGCGGCTTGCTCACCGACGACCTCATGGAAGTGCGGGTCAAAGGCGCCCTCCCCCGCATGCAGGCCCTGAAACAGGTGGTGGACGAGAAGAAGGTCAACTTCATGGCCACCATCTGTGCCATTTGCAAGGCGCAGTTCACCAAGGTTCTCCCCTACTACGGCTTCCCCATGAGCATGGTTGGGGGCGTGCATCAACTGGTCAGCACGGCCATCCAGTTGGGCACGAACGAATAAAACCCGGAAATCAGACGATCACGACGTAAGGAGAAGTCAGATGGCAGCCCCGAACCAACCGAAAACCGAAGGCCTGACGTTCCGCCGCTTCAAAGACGGCCAAAGCCACGCCGACCGTCGCCTGAACCAGTGGATTTTCCAGGGCGACGAGTCGCACAAATGTCCTGAATACGTGCTCTCCACCCCGCCCTGCCAGGGCAGCTGTCCCTCCGGTGAGGACATCCGGGGCTGGCTCAACATCGTGCGCGGCATCGAAAAGCCCACCGGTGGCATGAGCTGGCAGGAATACGCCTTCCGTCGCATCACCGATGCCAACCCCTTCCCCGCGGTCATGGGGCGTGTCTGTCCCGCCCCCTGCGAAAAGGGCTGCAACCGCAATCAGGTGGAAGACCACGTGGGCATCAACGCCGTGGAGCACTTCATCGGCAACTGGGCGCTGGAGCACAAGCTGGGCTTCGGTGAGCCCGGCCCCGACACCGGCAAGAAGGTGGCCATCGTCGGCGGTGGCCCGGCCGGTCTGGCGGCGGCCTACCAGCTGCGCCGCAAGGGTCATGCCGTCACCATCTTCGACGAACACGCCGAACTGGGTGGCATGATGCGCTACGGCATCCCCGGTTTCCGCACTCCGCGGGAGGTGCTGGACGGCGAGATCAAACGCATCCTCGACATGGGCGTGGAGGTGCGCCTCAACACCCGCGTCGGTCGCGACGTCACCCTGGAACAACTGGACAAGGACTACGACGCCATCTTCTTCGCCATGGGGGCCCAGTCCGGCCGTGCCCTGCCCGTCCCCGGCGCCGACGCTCCCAACTGCGTGACCGCCATGGCCTTCCTGCGCGCCTTCAACGAAGGCCGCCTGCAGTCGGTGGGCAAGCGCGTGGTGGTGGTCGGGGGTGGCGACACCTCCATCGACGTCGCCACGGTGGCACGCCGCCTGGGCAACATCACCAAGATCAACGAAAGCGATCGGCCTGAATACGTGCTGCAGGGCCATGTGGCCCATGACGTGGCCGCCGTCTCCGCCCGCGAAGGCGCCGAGGTGATCCTCATCTCCCGCGCCACCATCGACAAGATGAACGCCAACAAGGCCGAGGTGGAACATGCCCTCGCCGAAGGCATCGAGATTCGCGGCGGCGTGACCCCGGTGGAAGTGATCAAGGGGCCGGATGGCCGTGCCACTCACCTGCGGGTGGCGGAATTCGAGATGGTGGGCAAGGAGATGAAGATCAAGCCGGGCACCGAGACCGACATTCCTGCCGACCTGATCGTCTCCGCCATCGGTCAGGCCGTGGATTTCACCGGCCTCGAAGTCCTCAACAATGGCAAGGGCCTGATGAGCGCCGACAAATTCTACCGGGTGCCGGGCAAGGAAAAATGGTTCGTCGGCGGTGACGTGCTGCGTCCCCACCTGCTGACCACGGCCATCGGTCATGCCGCCATCGCGGTGGACGGTATCGACGCCTACCTGCGTGGCGAGGAACTGGAACAGCGGCCGAAGGTGGACGTGCGCCACTTCGACGAGGTGCGCAAGTGGATCGAAAGCGGCCACGAATACAAGGAAATCCACGGCTACTACGCCGGGACCTCCTTCGACAAGGGCGTGCTGCACAACTTCGAGGACCGCTCCCACAAATACATCATCCCGTCCAACGAGCTGTTCCTCGGGCACTTCCCCTACACGCCGCGCAACAAGCGCAAGGAAATCGTGCTCACGGCGGAACAGGCTCTGGGCAATTTCCAGGAGCGTCTCCTGCCCCTTTCCGAGCAGGAGACCATCGCCGAGGCGAAGCGCTGCATGTCCTGTGGTCTGTGCTTCGAGTGCGACAACTGCGTCATCTACTGCCCGCAGACGGCCGTCTACAAGGTGCCGAAGAAGGACAACCCCACCACGGGCCGCTATGTGGACACCGACTACACCAAGTGCATCGGTTGCCACATCTGCGCCGATGTCTGCCCGACCGGCTACATCAAGATGGGCATGGGTGAGTGAAGATGAGCGGGGCCGCCAAACTCGGTCGGCGCGCCGCCGGAATCTGGGCGGCGCTCGCCGCCCTGCTCCTGGCCACCCTGGGTGCGTTCGCCGCGGCAAGCGGTGAACGCGCCGGCACCGCCGCGGGTCGGACGCCGAAGCCCGTTCTCGTCATCGAGAAGGGTGAGCGGTGTGTCGAGGACACCGCCTACATGCGCCGCAACCACATGAAGCTTCTGCTGCACCATCGGGATGACACCGTGCACAAGGGCATCCGGACCGAGAAGCACAGCCTGCAGAACTGCATCAACTGCCATGCCAGCAGCAAGAACAACAGCGTGCTGGGCAGTGATGAGAATTTCTGCCAGAGCTGCCACACCTATGCCGCAGTGAAGCTGGATTGCTGGGATTGCCACAGCAGCAAACCCAAGCAGCAGGCCGCCACGGCGGCTGCGGCCGTGGCTAAGGCGCCTGTTTCTGCCGGAGGCAAGCAATGACTGACAACAAGACGACCCCTGTCGATGAAGGGCGGCGCCGGTTCCTGACCGCATCCGCCGCCATGGCCGGCGTGGCCGTCGCCCCAGGTGTGGTCCTGTATGAAATCGCCCATGGCAAGCCCGCCGATGAGCCGGCCAGCCATGCCGTGCGCTGGGGGATGCTGATCGACACCAATCAGTGCCAGGAAGGCTGTGACGAGTGCGTCAAAGCCTGCGGAGAGGAAAATGGCTTCGGCCACGGCACGCGGGAAACCGATTCCCAGTGGATCCGCAAGGTGGAGCTCAGGGACATGCGCACTGGACGCACCAAGTCGCTGCCGGTCATGTGCCAGCATTGCGCCGAGCCGCCTTGTGTCGATGTCTGCCCCACCGGCGCCTCCTTCAAGCGGCCGGATGGCATTGTCTTGGTGGATCGCCACATCTGCATTGGCTGCCGCTACTGCATGATGGCCTGCCCCTACAAGGCGCGGTCCTTCGTCCACGAGCGCATCACCGATCAGAACCCGGACGTGCCGCGGGGCATCGGCTGTGTGGAATCCTGCACCATGTGTGTCCACCGCGTCGATCGCGACCAGCAGCCGGCGTGCGTGGAAGCCTGCGCCAGGGCGGGCCACGGCGCCATCCTCTTCGGCAACCTGAACGACCCCAACAGCGAGATCGCCAAGCGCATCGCGCAATACTCCACCATGGAGCTGCGCGCTGACCTGAAACTGAATCTCGGTGTCCGTTATCAAGGGTTTTGAGCATGCAAATCGCCTATCGTGAGGTCGAAGGACGCAGCCCCCGCTACTGGGCATTGCTCGGCATCATCGGGCTCATCGCCCTGCTCGGTCTGGGCGCGGCCTATTACATGGAGCATCACGGCCACATCGTGACCGGCATGACCAATCAGATCGTCTGGGGCATGCCCCACGTGTTCGCCGTCTTCCTCATCGTCGCCGCTTCCGGTGCCCTCAACGCCGCTTCCATTGCCAGCGTCTTCGGCAAGAGCGCCTACAAGCCCCTCGCCCGTCTGTCGGGTCTGGTGGCCGTGGCGCTGCTGGCCGGGGGTCTCATGGTGCTGATGCTGGATCTGGGGCGGCCTGACCGGGTCATCGTCGCCGCCACCTATTACAACTTCAAATCCGTGTTTGCCTGGAACGTCTTCCTCTACACGGGCTTTTTCACCTTCGTCGCCCTCTATCTGTGGACCATGATGGACAACTCGGTGGCTGCCTACGGCAAATACGCAGGCTTTGCCGCCTTCATCTGGCGCCTCATCCTCACCACCGGTACCGGCTCCATCTTTGGCTTTCTCGTCGCTCGCGAAGCCTACAGCTCCGCGCTGCTTGCCCCCATGTTCATCATTTTCTCCTTTTCCTACGGCATGGCGGTCTATCTGCTCATCCTGATCGCCGCCTATGCCTGGACGGGGCGGCCGCTGGGGGATGCCATCCTGCATCGCCTCGGCCGGCTCCTCGGCTGGTTCGTCGCCGCCGCGCTCTATTTCGTCGTGGTCTTCCACATGACCAACCTCTATTTCACCAAGTACCACGGCGTCGAGCGGTTCATCCTCGTCGAGGGGGGCATCTACACCCAGATGTTCTGGATCGGTCAGGTTCTCCTGGGTTCGGTGGTGCCCATGCTCATCCTCTTCAACGGCAAGCTGCGCGCCTCGCGCGGCCTGCTGGTGACCGCCTGTCTGCTGGTGGTGCTCGGCGGCCTGGCGCAGATGTACGTCACCATCATCGGTGGCCAGGCCTATCCGCTGGACATCTTCCCCGGCTGGGAGGAGCGCAGCAGCTTCTTTGACGGTGTCGTGCATCCCTATCATCCCTCCCTGCCCGAGTTCCTGCTGGGGCTGGGCGGGGTCGCGGTCGCCCTGGCCATCGTGACCATCGGGGTCAAGGTGCTGCGCTTTCTGCCGGAGAGCCTGGCCGACGCGGACGTGGACCCCCACGCCGCGGGATAGCTCCACTTCCCGGAGGAGGAGGCATGTTGCATCCATTCTGCGCCCATCGGCGCCTGCCGCCCCCATCCTCCCCCCCGCCCGCGGAGGGGCTCGGCGCCTAGCCGGCCAGGACTGGCACCATGGGCCGCCTCCTCATCTCCGCTGCGCACAAGTCCTCCGGTAAGACCACGGTCAGCATCGGTCTGTGTGCCGCATTGCGCGCGCGGGGGCTGACGGTGCAACCCTTCAAGAAAGGGCCGGACTACATCGATCCCATGTGGCTGGCGCAGGCCGCCGGCCGGCCTTGCTACAACCTGGATTTCTACGTCCAAGGGCGGGAGGAGATCCTCGGCGAATTCATCGCCCGCAGCGCCCATGCCGACCTCGCCCTGGTGGAGGGCAACAAGGGCCTCTACGACGGGCTGGACCTGGATGGCAGCAACAGCAATGCCGCCCTGGCGAAGCTCCTTGCCCTGCCCGTGGTGCTGGTGCTGGACACCACCGGCGTCATCCGCGGCGTGGCCCCCCTCCTCCTCGGCTATCAGGCCTTCGACCGGGGGGTGTACATCGCCGGCGTCATCCTCAACAAGGTGGGCGGCAGCCGTCACGAAGCCAAGCTGCGCGCCGTCATCGAGCATTACACCGACATCCCGGTGCTGGGCGCCGTGCATCACGATGCCGGGCTTACGATTCTGGAACGCCATCTCGGCCTCATCCCCGCCAATGAGGAAGCGGAAGCCCAGGCCCACATTCAGGCCCTCGCTGAGCGCATCGCCCGCCAGGTGGATCTCGATCGTCTGCTGGCCGTGGCGGCAGCCGCCCCACCCCTGGTGGCCCCGCTGCCAGCCCGTCCCCCTGCGGTGAGCGGCCGCCTTCGCGTGGCCATCGCCCGCGATAAGGCCTTCGGCTTCTACTATCCGGACGATCTGGAAGCCCTGCAGGCGGCGGGAGCCGAGCTCGTCCCCTTCGACACCCTGCACGATCCCCATCTGCCGGAAACCGATGCCCTTTTCATCGGCGGCGGCTTCCCGGAGAGTTTCGCCCGGGAACTTTCCGCCAATCGGAGTCTGCGCCGGGACATCCGCGACGCCATCGAAGCCGGTCTGCCCGCCTACGTGGAATGTGGCGGCCTCATGTACCTGGCACGCAGCCTCACCACGGACGGCATCCGCCACGAGATGGTGGGCATCGTGCCGGGAGATGTGGTCATGCACGCGAAGCCCGTGGGCCGCGGCTATGTCCGGCTCAAGCAGACCGCCGCCTCCCCCTGGGCGCGGGGGCCGCAAGACCTGCCGGAAATCTGGGCCCATGAATTCCATTACTCGAGCCTGGAAAACCTGCCCGCCGGCCTCACCTACGCCTACGAGGTGAAGCGCGGCCACGGCATCGACGGCAGGCACGATGGCTTCGTCTACAAAAATCTGCTGGCGTCCTATACCCATTTGCGGGGGACGCGCCGCTTCGACTGGCCGGCGCGCTTCATGGAATGGGTGAGGCGCTGCCAGGCCCATCCTTCCCCCCGTCGCCTGTCCGCTCCCTAGGGACAGGCGACTTCACCAAGGAGCTTCGTATGTTCACCGTCACCCGACAAGCCGCGATTCAGATCGCCAAGGCCGCCGAGGAAAGCGGCGCCGTGGGCCTGGCCTTGCGCATTGCCGCCAAGCGCACACCGGAAGGGGATATCGAGTTCGGCCTGGGCTTTGACGAGGCGCGCGTGGAAGACATGGAGATCGTCTGCCCTGCCGGCGTCAACGTGGTCATCGGGCCGAAAAGCTGGCCCCTGCTTAAAGGGGCCACCATGGATTACGCGGAGCTTGCGCCGGGCAAGTTCGGCTTCGTTTTCCTTCCCCCGCAGCCGGAACCTACACCCCCCGGTGGCGGCTGCGGGAGCGGAAACTGTGGCTGTGGCTAGACCATGGGAATGGGCGCGGGAGTGGAAACGGTGATTTTCGCGCCGGGGCAGGCGTCTTACGCCGTGGGCCCGCGCCCTTCACGGTATTGCAGCTAAGGACATGGACAAGTTCGACGTCATCGTCATCGGCAGCGGTCCCGGCGGCTACAAAGCCGCCCTCACCGCCGCCCAGCTTGGCGCCAAGGTGGCCCTGGTGGAAAAAGGGTTGCCCGGGGGCAACTGCCTGAACCTGGGCTGCATCCCCAAGAAAACCCTGCTCCATCTCGCCTCCATGATCGAAGATGTCCAGCACCTCAACGGCCGTGGGCTCACGGGGGAGATCCGGGGCGACTTCCGCGCCGCCATGCGCCACAAGGACGAGGTGGTGGCGGGCATCCGCAACAACTTTCCCGTCTGGCTGCGCCGGCTGGGGGTGGTGGTGATCCAGGGAAGGGCGCGCTTCATCGGCCCCCACGAAGTGGCGGTGGATGCCGTCAACACGCGAGAGGCAAGCCCCGTGCGCACCCTGAGCGCCCCCCGCATCATCGTTGCCACAGGTTCTGAACCCCGGCCGCTTGCCCAGTGTCCCACCGACGGCCAGCATATCCTCAACACCCGGGATTTCATGACCATGCAGGATGACCTGCCCCGCTCCATGCTCTTCGTGGGCGGCGGCATGGCCAATGTGGAACTGGCCTATCTCATGCATCAGTTCGGCAGCCGTGTGCTCATCGTCGAACAGGCGCCGGCGCTGCTGCCCAATGCGCGCATTCCCGAACACGCCGTCAACACCCTGGTGCGCAAATTCCACCGCATTGGTCTCGCGTTTCGTACCCGGACCACTGTCGCCCATTGCAAGGTGGAGGACGATGGCGTGTCCGTGGTCTTCGACGACGGCAGCGAGGCGCGCTTCGACAAGGTGCTGGTGGCGGTGGGGCGGCAGCCGCTGACCCGCGGGCTCGATCTGGACAAAGCAGGCATCGAGGTCAACGAGGAGGGCTTCATCGTCACCTCCAGCTACCTGGAAACCAATGTGCCCGGGGTCTACGCCATCGGCGATGTCAAACCCGGCCCGATGACGGCCAATGCCGCCCTACACGATGCCAAGATCGCCGCCACCAACGCCCTCAACGGCAACAGCCTCACTTTCAACTATTTCATGGTGCCCACGGTCCTCCATTCGGCCATGGAGATCGCCGCCGTGGGTCTCACCGAAGCTCAGGCGGAAGCGGCGGGGTTCGAACCGGAAGCCGCCCGCACGAGCTTCCTGGGTTCGGGCAAGGCGCGCGCCTATCACGACACGGAAGGCTTCATCGAGGTGGTGCACGATGCGGAAACCGGCCAGCTTCTAGGGGGCTGCATCGTCGGTCCCGAGGCCGGCGAGCAAATCCAGATGATGACCGCCGCCTGCCAGTCGGAACAGGGTCTGTGGTTCTTCAAGGAGCTGTCCTACAGCCACCCCTCCTGGTGCGAGGAATTCGAGACCGCCATCGAACCCTGCACCTCGGCCTTCACCCGTTCGGCGAAGGAAGTCTTCCGTCCCGGTATCTTCCGTCCCCTGCGCAAGAAGGCCACGGCCCGCCATTCCTGAAACCGCCTCCGGGCGTCTTTTGCAAAGAAACCGTCCCATGGATTTCCTGCCCATATTCCTGAACCTCCGCGGCAAACACGGTCTCGTCGTCGGCGGCAGCGAAGTGGCCGCGCGCAAGGCGGCGCTGCTCCTCAACGCCGGTGCCCGGGTGACCGTGGTGGCGCCACGGCTCGCCGAAGCCTTTGCCCAACTGGAACATCCCGAACGACTCCGCCATCTGGCGGCGGAATTCACCCCGGCACTCCTGGATGATGTGGACATCGTCGTCTGCGCGCTGGAGGACGAAGCCCAGGCTAGGGTGGTGTCGGAGGCGGCCCAGGCCAAACACCTGCCGGTCAACGTGGTGGACACGCCGCAGCTTTGCAGCTTCGTCATGCCGTCCATCATTGACCGCTCCCCCATCCTCATCGCCGTCGGTTCCGGCGGCGCCTCTCCGGTGCTGGCGCGGCTGCTGCGCGCGCGCCTGGAATCGATGATCCCCACCGCTTACGGTCGTCTGTCCGCCCTGGCCGCCCGCTTCCGCGACCAGGTCAAGGCGAAATTCAAGCGCCCGGAGAACCGCCGCCGCTTCTGGGAGAAAGTGTTCCAGGGACCGGTGGCGGAAATGATGTTCTCCGGCCAGGACGAGGCCGCCGCCGCCACGCTGCAGGCCATGATCGACGGCGAAATGGAACCGGATGCCGCCATCGGCGAGGTCTATCTGGTGGGCGGTGGGCCGGGCAATCCGGACCTGCTCACTTTCCGTGCCCTGCGCCTCATGCAACAGGCGGACGTGGTCGTCTATGACAATCTGGTCTCACCGGCGGTGCTCGACATGGTGCGGCGCGATGCGGAGCGCATCTATGTGGGCAAACGGCGGGCCAACCACGCCCTGCCCCAGGAGGAGATCAATGAGCTCTTGGTGCGCCTGGCGAAGCAAGGCAAACGCGTGCTGCGCCTGAAAGGGGGCGATCCCTTCATTTTCGGCCGCGGCGGCGAAGAGATCGAGACCCTGGCGGAAAACAAAATCCCCTTCCAGGTGGTCCCCGGCATCACCGCCGCCTCCGGCGTGGCCTCCTATGCCGGTATTCCCTTAACCCACCGCGACCACGCCCAGGCCTGCGTCTTCGTCACCGGTCACCTCAAGGACGGCAGCATGAATCTCGACTGGGACATGCTCGCCCGTCCCCATCAGACCATCGTCATCTACATGGGGCTGCACGGGCTGCCTGTGCTCTGCGCAAAACTCATCGAGCACGGGCTGCCCGCCGAGACCCCCGCGGCCATCGTCCAGCAGGGCACCACCTCGAAACAGCGCGTGGTCACCGGCACCCTCGCCACCCTGCCGGTCCTCGCGGAGGCAGCGCAGCTCAAGGCACCGACCCTCATCATCGTCGGCAGCGTGGTGACCCTGCACGACAAGCTCAAGTGGTTCAACCCCCGCGATTCCCGCGACGGCCTCAGCGAAGCGACACCGGAACACACCCAGGCCGCCTGAGCCTTGGGACTCCAGCGCTGTCAAGCCCCTTTTTCCGCCGGCCAGGGGGTTCAGTTGCCGTCAACGGAACGGGGGGAGGTGAGGCGGTGTTCCACGGCAAACACCGCCGCCTCCACCCGCGAGGAGAGATTGAGTTTGGCCAGAATGTGGCGCACGTGCAGCTTGACGGTATCGTGGCTGATGTCGAGCGCCCGTGCGATGGCTTTGTTGGACTCGCCGCGGGACAGGTGCATGAGGATCTGACGCTCCCGCTGGGTGAGCTGGGCGAGCAGGGAATCCGGCGTGCCTCGTTTCTGGTCCAGAAGGTTGACCAGCTTGGCCGTCATCTTCGGCGCCACCACCGTCTCGCCCCGCGCTGCCCGCTGCAGCAGGTCTTCCACGTCGTCGGGCTCCATGTCCTTGAGCAGATAGCCGCGTGCCCCCACCCGCAACGCAGCGGCCAGGTCCTCCTGGGCGTCGCTCACGGTGAGCACCACGATGGGCACCGTGCAGCCCTCCTGCCGCAGCTCACCGATGAGGGTGATGCCGTCCACCCCAGGCATGTTGAGATCAAAGACGGCCACATCCGGTTGATGGGTTTTGATGAGTTCCCGGGCTTCCGCGGGATTGCCCGTCATGGCCACCACCTTGATGCGGCCGTGACGTTCGATGAGTTCCGCCAATCCCTTGCGGAACAGGGTGTGATCATCCACCAGAATGACGCGGATCGGCTCGCTCATCGTGCCCCCACCTTGCGCGGCCGCGGCGCAGGAAACTCAAGATGCACCCGCGTCCCTTCGCCGGGACGGCTGTCCACGGTCACCTCACCGTTCAAGCGCTGCGCCCGTTCCTTCATAATGCTCATTCCCAGATGCATGCTCGGTCCGCCATTGCCTTGGGCCTTGAGCCCGATGCCATCGTCGGTGACGGTGACGGCGTAACGGTCACCGATGAATTCGATGGTGAGCTGCACATGCCGAGCAGCGGAATGCTTGCTGATGTTGTTGAGCGCCTCCTGCACGATATGGAACACCTGCACCTCCTGATCCGGGGTGAGGTTGACGTCAGGGGCGCGGTTGACGAAATCCACCTTGATACCGGTGCGCTGGCAGAAATTGTGCATGAGGTCTTCCAGGGCGGGCAGCAGGCCCCGCGGGTCCATTTTCTGCCGGAACTGGGTGAGCAGTTCCCTTAGCCCCGAATAGGCCGATTCCAGCGCATCGTCCACTTCCCCCAGGTAGCGTTCAGTCGCCACCTCATCCCCCTCGCGCACCGCTTCCCGGAGCATCGCCAGCCGCATCTTCATGTAAGCCAGGGTCTGCGCCAGGGAGTCGTGGATTTCCGCGGCCAGCATCTGCCGCTCGTCCATGAGGGTGATGCGCAGATTCTCCCGCGTCAGTCGCGCGTTCTCCAGGGCCATGCCCAGGTGTTCGCTGATGGAAAGGAAAAGCAGCGACACCTCTTCGGGAATGCTGCGGTCGCAGGGCATGAAGAGGTTGTACACCCCCATGGTCTTACCCTTGTGACGCAGGGGGACGGCGATCACGTTCTTGCAGCCTTCACCGAAATAATCCAGGTGGGTGACCTCGTGGCAGCAGCCCGCCGCATCGCCGCGCTGGATGGCGAAGTGCTGCGCCGCCTGCCCGCACACCCCGCAGCCGATGGGAACCAGGTATTCCCGGTCGATGACCTCCTGCGGCAGGCCGATGGCCCCCACCAGGCGCATGTGCTGACCATCGGAGGAAACCACCCGCACCGCCCCCCCAGTGGCCCCCGCCAGGCGGATCATGGTCTGCAGGAAACGCTCCAGAAGCTGCTCCAGGTCCGCGTCACTGGACAGACTGGTGGCAATCTCTGAATAGACACGCAGCGCAGGCAGCTTGTAGCCCGCCCGTTCCTCTTCGGGCTCCACGGGGCGCGCCGGCTTTTTTGCGTGGGTCATGACCATCTCGTGCCAATGGGGCAAGCCCGGCGATTCTAGCACCGGCCGGGGGGAATGCAAACCGCCGGCCCGCGGATTTCGGCTTTTCCAACAAATAGTTAGGTCGGCATCATGGCGATTGCCATGAGCCTCGAGGGAAAGCCCGCGAAAAGCCCGGTCGCGGTATCATCTTGCTTTGCTTTTGAGCGGAGGATGCCATGCACCGTTCCCGTCTCCACCTTCCCCTCGTTCTCCTGCTTTTTGCCATCGCCTTGGGCTTGAGCCCCACCGCCTGGGCCGCGGAAAAGAAGGGCCGCTATTTTGGCGCCAAGCCCACGGAATATCCCGCGTGGTTCAAGGAAAGCTTTCTTAATCTGCGCGAGGACATCGCCGAAGCGGCCGCGGCGAACAAACGCGTGCTCCTCGTCTTCCACCAGGACAACTGCCCCTATTGCAACCTCCTCGTGGAGCGCAACCTGTCGCAGAAGGACATCGTCGAGCTCATGCAGTCCCGTTTCGAGACGGTCGCCATCAACATGTGGGGGGACCGGGAAGTGACGGACTTTTCCGGCAGGACGCTCACGGAAAAACAGTTTGCCGCCGCCCTCAAGGTGCAGTTCACCCCCACCCTGCTCTTCTTCGACGAGAAGGGAGAGGTGATCCTGCGCCTCAATGGCTACCTGCCGCCGCAACGCTTCAAGCTGGCCCTGGAGTATGTGGCCGGGCGCAAGGAGAAAGAGCTCAGTTTCCGCGACTACATGGCCCGCCACGAGCCGCCGCCTGCCTCCGGCACGCTCAAGGCCGAGGACTTTTTCGCGCCGCCGCCCCACGACCTGCGCCGGGTGAAGAAACCCATCGCCGTCTTTTTCGAGCAGAAGGACTGCCCCGCCTGTGACCTCCTCCATGAGAAGGTGCTGCCCGATGCGGAGACGCGCCAGATTGTGCGCAGGGCACACAACATCCAGCTCGACATGTGGTCCGACACCCCGGTGGTTCTGCCCGACGGGCGCAAGACCACCGCCCGCGACTGGGCCCGGGAACTGGACGTCAAATACGCGCCCACCATCGTCATCATGGATGCCAAAGGCCGGGAGATCATCCGTTCGGAAGCCTTCTTCAAGGTCTTCCACACCCAGGGCATGTTCGATTATGCGACAAGCGGCGCCTACCGCAAGGAGCCCAGCTTCCAGCGCTACCTTTCCGCCCGCGCCGAACGCCTGCGGGAGCAGGGGCGCGACGTGGACATCTGGCGCTTTGCCGACGAGCCGCCGGCGCCTCGCTGACGGGCAAGGTCTATCTGGCGGAATTGCTGGCACGCCACCGCATCCCCATCCCGCGCACCCTGGTAGTCCACCGGAACAACGGGGCAGAGTTCCTGCAACGGGTGGAAAAACGCCTCGGGAAGCATTGAGACCGCCCCGCGGGAGGGGCTTTCACGTTACCATTCGGTTAGTTTGTCCCTGGCCCCGCCGTGTTGCGTCTTTTGCTTGTCCTCGCCTGGCTGCCGCAGGTAGCCCACGCCCTGAGCGTGGCCTTCTATTACGGCCGCGACCCGCTGCCGGAACTCGCCGCCTTCGACATCGCGGTGGTGGAAGCGCGCCATGGCTTCGATCCCGCACGCCTGCGTCGTCCCGGCTTCGAGCCCTTCGCCTACGTGAGTGTGGGGGAGCTTGCGGCGGATCACCCGGCACGTCCCGGCATGCCGGCGACCTGCCTTGTGGGCATCAACCCCGCCTGGGGGGGGAGCCTGATCGACCAATCGCGACCGGATTGCCGCGCGCATTGGCTTCGTGCGGTCTTCCAACCCCTCTGGCAGGCGGGCTGGCGGGGATTCTTTCTCGATACCCTGGACAGCTACCGCCTCATTCCCAAGGCGGAAGAAAAAGCGCACCAGGCGGGACTGATCGAGCTCATCCGGGAAATCAAGGCCCGCTATCCGAGCGCGCGGCTTTTCCTCAACCGCGGGTTTGAACTCCTGCCGGAGATCGCCTCCCTGGTGGAAGGGGTGGTGGCCGAGTCCCTTTTTTCCCGCTATGACGCGGCGACGAAAACCTATGGCGAAGTGCCGGAGGAGGATCGTCGCTGGCTTTTGGCGCGCCTCAAGGAAGTGCAGGACCGCTACGGCCTGCCGGTGGTGGTGATCGACTACCTGCCGCCGGCGCAACGGGAGGAAGCGCGACACCTGGCCCGGCGCATCGCCGCCGAAGGCTTCATCCCATGGGTGAGCGACGGTGAGCTGGCAAGCCTCGGGGTGGGGGTTCGGGAGGCCCTGCCGCGCACCCTGATCATCCTCTACGACGGACGGGAGGCGCCCGGGCTTCACGAACTGCAGGCGCATCGCTTCCTGGAGCTGCCGGCGCAATACCTGGGCTACCGCTTCCGTTATCTGGACATGAACGGGCTGCTCCCCACGGCCCCCCACGCCGGCCGCGTGGCGGGAGTCATCGTTTGGGGGGTGGGGGATTCGCCCCGGCCGCAGGCGCTGCGCGACTACCTCGTTGCGCGGCGCCGGGAGGGCATCCCCGTTCTCTTCCTCAACACCCTGCCCTTGGATCCCGTTGAGCTGGGAGAGGAGTGGGGGGTGCAGCGCATGAGGCTGAAGGGGGAGATTCCGTTGCAGAGCGTCCTCGAGCCCTTCGAGGCGCCACTGCCACCCCGGCTTATCACCGCCACCGAGGCCCTGACGGGGGAGCGCCTCATCCCCTGGGTCCGGGCGGGGGAAGGCGTGCTGGCGGGGCTTGCCCCCTGGGGCGGGTTTGCGCTTGCCCCCGCCCTCATTGAAGCCGTGCCAGGCGTGGACCAGTTCCGCTGGCGCCTCGACCCCTTCCGGCTGTTGGCGGAGGGGCTCAAGCTGCCCCTTTTTCCCGTCCCCGACGTCACCACGGAAAACGGCCGCCGGCTCCTGACCCTCCATGTGGATGGCGACGGCTTCGCCTCCCGCGCCGAGCTGCCTGGCCGCCCCTGGGGCGGTGCTGCGTTGCTTGCCTTTTTGCAGAAGCATCGGCTCCCCCATGGCATCTCGGTGATCGAAGGCGAGATCGGACCCGACGGCCTCTACCCCCAGCACAGCGCGGAACTCATGGACATCGCGCGCCGGATTTTTGCCCTCCCCTGGGTGGAGGCAGCAAGCCACAGCTTCAGCCACCCCTTCCGCTGGAGCGAGGCGGCCGGTCAGGGCGAAGGCGGCTACACCCTGCCGATTCCCGGCTACCGCTTCGACCCCCGGCGGGAAATTTTGGGCAGCCGGGATTTCGTCGCCGGGCTGCTCCCCCGCGGCAAGTCGGTGGCGCTTTTCTTCTGGACGGGGGATTGCGCCCCTCTGGCCTCGCAGCTCACGCTGGTGCGGGAGGCGGGCCTACTCAACATCAACGGCGGCGATACGGTGATTTCCAAAAGCTGCTCGAGCCTCACCTGTGTCGCCCCCTATGGGCTTGCCATCGGCGATGAGCGGCAAATCTATGCGCCGGTGGCCAACGAAAACCTGTACACGAATCTCTGGAGCGGTCCCTTCTGGGGCTACCGACGCGTCATCGAAACCTTCGAGCGCACCGAAACCCCGCGCCGGCTGAAGCCCGTGGGCATCTACTACCACTTCTACTCGGCCACCAAGCCCGCGGCGTTGGCGGCCCTGGAAACGGTCTATGCCTGGGCGCAGGCGCAACCCCTGCATCCGGTCTTCATCAGCGAGTACATAGAGAAGGTGGAGGATTTCTTCGACTACGCCATTGCCCGCGAAGGGGAGACATGGCTGCTCAAGGGTCGGGGGTTTGTGCGCACGGTGCGGCTCCCGAAAGGCACGTTCCCCGACCTTGGGCGAAGCGCGGGGGTGGCGGGCTACCGCACCGCCGCCGGCGCCACCTATGTGCATCTTTCCGGCGCCGAAGCCCGGCTCAGGCTGACCGCGACACCCCCCGCCGCGCCGCCCCATCTCGTGGAGGCCAACGGGAGACTGACGGCGTTTTCCCATCAGCCCTCCCGCACCGTCTTCACCCTGCGCGGCCACGTCCCCCTGGAAGGCCGTCTCGCCGTCCCTACTGCCTGCACGGTGGAGGCGGATCCCAAGGCGCGGCTTGGCCGCAGCGGCGATCAAGTTGTCTTCAGGAGCGAGCATGCTGCGCTCACGCTCACAGTCCGCTGCCCCACTCCCTGAGCGACCGCGGCTTGCGCCACCACTCCTCATCCTGGCCCTCACCCTGGGCATGGCCGCCATCCTGGTCCTCCTCTTTCCCCGGGAGGATCTGGTGCTGCGTCTGGCCGCCAACCCGGAAGGGCCGCTGTCCGCCGCCTACCTGCGGGCGCTCATCAAGACCGAGCCGGACAACCCCCGGCTGCGTCTGCTGGTCGCCGGCAACCTCCTGCGCGCAGGCCGCCTCGACGAACTGGAAGCCACCCTGCGCCCTGCCCTCGAAGCAGCGGACCCGGCCCTGCGCCGCGAGGCGCTCTGGCTGCTGTGGCAGGCGGAAGGGGAGCGCCAACGCGAAGCGCCGCCCGCGGTCCGCCATCAGCGGGAGTTGCGCCAGAAGGCGTTGACCCTCGAGCTCATCGCCCTGGAGTCGGACCCCCGGAGACTGGCCCAGCTCGCCGGACAGCTCCTCGCCCTGGGGGAAGGCCAAACCGCCCTCGCCATCTTCCGGGAACTGGAGCGGCGCAATCCCGGCAGCCTCCTCACCCATCTGGAACAGGCTGGCGCCCAGGCCCTGGCCCGGGGAGATTATGCCGCGGCAGCGGAAATCCACATGGCGGCGCGGCGCCACGCCACGACGCCCATCGAGCGGCGGAAATATTTCCTCGCCGCCCTGCGGGACCTGGAAAGCGGCAACCGCCCCGATGCGGCGCTGGCCCTGGCCGAGCGCGAACTGATGGAATTGGCCGATGACCGCGCCGTCCTGCTGGAGCTGGTGCGGCTCGCCCGCGCCGCGCAGCGGCCGGACCGCGCCGAGCATTACGTGCGACGCCTGTTGCGCATGAGTCTCTTGGAACACTGGAACCGGCTCGCCAACGGCCTTTCCGCCACCCTGCGGGCGGTGGCCGGGGAGGGGCCGGCCCTGCCCTTCGACCCCAAGGTCTATGAGCTCGCCTATACCGTCTTCCTGGAAAACCGCAAGATTGCCGACGCCTACCGCGTGGCGGCCTCCGCCGTGCGTCAGGCGCCGGACAATCTCCTCTGGCGGCGGCGCCTCGCCCAGGTGGCCGAGTGGTGGAACCGTCCCGACGAGGCCCTGGAGCAGTGGCTGTTCATCGCCCGCCGCTCGGGGGAAGCCGATGCCTGGGAAGCGGTGCGCCGCTTAAGCCTCGGGCTTTTGCGCGACGATGCCTACGAAGCCTGGCTGAGACACCGCCTGGCCCGGGGTTTCGATGCGGCGCTGGTGCTGGCGCTTGCCCAGACCCAGGAAAGGCAGGGCCGGCCGGAAACAGCGCTCGCCACCCTGGAGGCCGGCTGGAAGCAAAGCCACGCCGCCCCCCTCGCCCAGGCCGCGGCGGAGCTCGCGGAACGGCTGGGGGATCTCGACGCCGCCCTCACGTGGTGGCAGCGCCTTGCCACCGAACCGGGCGCGGAAACGGCGTTGCGGATTGCCACCCTGGAAGTGCTGCGGGGCGACCGTGATGCCGCCCGCCGCACGCTGGAAAAGCTCCCCCCCGAAAAGCGCACGCCGGCAGTGTTGCGCATGCTGGCGGAGCTTGCCGTAGAGATGGGCGACCGGCCGGGCGCCCGGCGCGCTTTGGCGGCCCTTGCCGCCAGCAGCGAAGTCCTGGCGGACGATCTCGCCACCCTGGAGGCGCTCCTTGCCGATGAACCCATGGAGGCCGCCCGCGTGGCGCTTTTGGCCTGGCAACGTTTCCGTGACCAAGAGGCGCTGCTGCGGGCCCTTTCCGCCTATCAGGCGCAGGCCCGCTTCGACGAGGCGCAGACGATCTTCGCCGGTCTCGATGCCGAAACCCGCCACCGCCTCGAAGCCTCGCCCCGCTATTGCCTCCTTGCCGCCCGTCAGGCCTGGCAGCGCGGTAGACTCGCCGAAGCCCGGCGGCTTCTCGCCCGCGCCCAACGGCTCGCCCCGGAAGACCTAGACGTCGCGGAAGCCGCGCTGTGGTTTGCGCTGGAGGCGGGCGAGAGCAGAGCGCTGCGCGAGGTCCTTGCCCGCCACGGGGCAAACCTTGTCCGCCAGCGTCGCCTGGATGGGGTCATCGCCGCCCACACCACTCTCGGCGAGCCGCACCTGGCTTGGCGCCTGGCTGCGGCGGAACTTCCCCGCCACCGGAACGACCCCCTCTGGCTTATCATGGCGGCGGACCTCTTGGAAACCCTCGACCGGCACGAGGAGGCCTGGCAGCTTCGCCGCCGGGCATTGAGCCTCGTGCGGGCGCGCCCGCGGGATGGCCTGGCGGTGGCGCGGGCGAGGCTCGCGGCGAGCCTCGCACCGGGGGATGCGGCGCTTGCCGCGCTCCGCGCCGCGGTAGCGGAAAACCCCGACGAGGCCGCAAGCCTTCTGCTCTCCCACTGGATCACGGCGGGGGAATATTCCTGGGCCCGCGCCTGGATGTACGGCCGCCTCGCCCGGGAAGCCGCCCGCCCTCGCTGGGCCGAGCTCGCCGTGGCCCTGGCGGAGGATGATCGAGAACGCTTGGGCGTGCTTCTGGAAGACCCCGCCGGGCTGCCCCGCCGGGATGCCGTGGAAGCCACGCGCCGTCTCGATCCGCCGCTGGCTACGAATCTCGCTTTTGCCCATCAGGAGGCGCTGGGAAGCGATGACGACCTTCAGGCCCAGCTCGCTCCCTTGCTCCGGGAAGGGGCAGCCCGAGTGGGTCTTGCCAGCCAAAGCCTGCGTCTTGGTGGCCTCGATGAAACCCGCAACAGCCTCACCGTGGAGGGGGCGGCGCTGCCCCGGCTTCGGCTTGCCCTGGAACTCACCTCCCTCACCCGACACCTGCGCGATTCCCAGGCCCTGGGGCAGGCGGTCAACGAACGGCGGGCGCTGCTTCGCGCCGCCACGGGCGACGCAGAACGGGGCCGCTGGGAGGTGAGCCTCGCCCACCGCGAGGGATTTGCGCCCCGCACGCCCGCGGCGGTGTTCTTCCGCCGCAGCCGGGGAGGACTCGAGTGGGAGGTGGAAATGGCGCGGGCGCAGCCCGCCGAGGACTCCCTGCCCCTGCGTGTGGCGGGGGAAAAGGACATCCTGGCCCTGAAACTGAGCTTGGCCCCGGTGCGGCCTTTTGCCTTTTCCCTTGAGGCCGCAAGGCACCATTACCGCAGCCAGACGGGCACCCCCTTAGGTCGCGGCACGAGTCTCACAGCCCACGCCACCACCGCCCTGCGCCAGGAGGACCCGGACCTCCTTGTCGATCTCTTCGTCGCGCGGCATCGCTTCGAGGCGCGGGAGGTGAACGATGGGCGGCTGACACCCCTGCTGCCTGCCGGCGCCACGGCTTTCGCTTCCGATTTTTTCCTGCCTCCCTCCTTCACCCTGTGGGGCCTCACCCTGTCAAGCCGCACCGCCCTTGAGGAAACCGACAGCCGTGGGCTCAAGCCCTTCTGGGCCTTGACGTTAAGCCGGCACAGCGAGGAGGGTTTCGGTTACGATGCACTTTTGGGGGTAGGGGGAAGCCTCGTCGGCGCCGATCATGCCGGATTCGGCGTCGAATGGGCGCGCGCCCAGGGCACGCAGCCGGGCAGCACCCGCCGTGTTTTTTTCCACTACCGCCACGACTTTTGAACAAGAAGAGGAAACCATGACGTCGAAGCGCAAAACCTGGCTCTTTGTCCTGCTTTTCACCGGCTGGCTTGCCGGCTGTGCCACCGTGGAACGTGCCGCCGCGCCCACTTTGGAGACGCAGGCGGTGTGGGCAGTGGCGCCCTTCACCAACCAGACGGAGACGCCGCTGGCGGGGGGCCGCGCGCAGAGCATTGCCAGCCAGTGGATCGCCGCCCGCCTCTCCCCCCGCATCGTGCTGCCGCCGGCGGATTGGCTGGAGGAGGGGCTTTTGGAAAAGGCACGGTCGCGCAGCGAACAGGAACTTCTGCAATGGGCGAAAAGCCAGGGCGCCCGCTATCTCGTCACCGGCCAGGTGACGGAATGGCGCTACAAGGTGGGCGTGGATGGCGAACCGGCGGTGGGCCTTGCCGTGACCGTCCACGACGTCACCACGGGCAGCCGCCTCTACAGCGCGGTGGGGGGAAGAAGCGGCTACTCGCGGGAAGCCCTCTCCGCCGTGGCGCAGAAGCTTTTGGCCGAGCTCTTGGCTCCATTGGCTTCCGCCCGCTGAACCCATGACGGAGTCCATCAGGAGGCGTTGGGCGACGCTCGCCGCCCAGCCCGCCGCCGCCGGGGAAACCCTGGCCGTCCCCCTGCTGGCGGTGGGGCTTGGGCTTTGGCTTTCGCCCCTCGATCCCTTCTGGGTGAAAAGTGGCTTCCCCTGGGCCTGGCTTGCCCCGGTGCTGGTGAGCCTGCGCTATGGGTCCCTCGCCGGAGTGGCCGCGAGCGGCGTGCTGGTGCTCGCGTGGTTTGCACTTTCCGCCGGCGGCTGGCCGCTTTCGCCCTTTCCCCGCCACTATTTCCTCGGCGGTTTCATGCTGGTGATGCTCACCGGTGAGTTCACCAGCCTGTGGATGGGCCGCGCCCGCCGCGCGGAAACCCTGCACGCCTATCTGGACGAGCGGCTGGAGCGCCTCACCGAACAGTACTATCTGCTGCGCCTGTCCCACGACCGCCTGGAGCAGGAACTCCTCACCCGTCCCCTCACCCTGCGCGATGCCCTGGGGCGTCTCACCGGGGGTGTGCCGCTTGCGGACAGCGCGCGCACCCTGCTCGATCTGCTGGCCCAATATGCCCAACTGGAGCGGGCGGCGCTCTATCCCATTCGCGACGGCGTGCTCTCCCTGGAACCGGTGGCGGTGCTGGGGGAGCCCTTCCCCCTCGACCCCTTGGACCCCCTCGTGCGCCATGCGCTGGACCACGGGCGGCTCGCCCATGTGCGGGATGTGCTGGATCATGCCAGCAGCCGCTACCGCGTGGTGGCCCCGGCCGCCGCCAAGGGGGAGGCGGCTAGTCTCCTGCTGGTGGTGGAGCGGCTGCCCTTCCTCGCCCTGCACGAGGAGACCCTGCAGAGTCTGGACCTCCTCCTTGCCTATTACGCGGACGGGCTGGCCATGGAACGGCTGGCCGCCCCCCTGCTTGCCCACTATCCGGACTGCCCGCCCGCCTTTGCCCTGGAGCTCATGCGCCTTGCCCGCCTTTGGAGGGAAAACCGCCTCGCCTCAAGCCTCGTGGTTTTCCATTTCACGCCGGAAGCCATCGCCGCCGAGCTCCCCCGCGCCCTCTCCCGGCTGTCGCGGGGGCTGGATCTGGAATGGTTCGTGGAGCCTTCGGCGCGGCTCCTCGTCATCCTGCCCCTCGCCGGCGAGGCGGGCGCGGAAGGCTACACCCGCCGTATCGAGCGCTGGTTTGTCGAACATGGCCGCGGACGGCCGGAGGAGGCAGGGGTGCGCCTGCGCCGCCTGAGCCTCGACGAGCCGCCCCTCGTCCTCTTGGCGCGCGCGCTGGAGGAAGGCGGTGCAGACTAAGCTTTTCGCCTACGCTACCGCCCTGGAGGGGGCCGCCTGGGGTGGCGCGCTGCTCGCCCAAGACAGCGGCACGGCTTTCTTAAGCTTCATGCTCCTGCATGGGGCCGCGGCGGTGCTTTTCGCGCTGGCGGCTGCCGCTTGGCTTGCGCCGGGGGCGCGCCGCGCAAGACTCGCCTTGCTTCCCTTGTGCTTCGCCCTGCTCTTCTCCCTACCGGGGGTCGGGGTGGTGCTCGTGCCGGCGTGGCTTTTGAGCCTGCGTCGGATGCGCGCCCGTGCCCACCGGGCGCCCTTCGGCCAGGTGGAGGTGCCCCCCTTCGATGTCCACCTCGGTGGCCGCCTCCCTTTCCGCTTCGCAGGCGCCGCCGGGATCCTGGCCAATCCGCGGGTGCCGGTGGATACCCGGGTGGGGGCGCTGCTCGCCCTGTCGCGCATGTCGGGCCGTGTGGCGACCCCTTTGCTGCGCAGTGTGCTCACCTGCAGCAACGAGGATGTGCGGCTGCTCGCCTACGGCCTGCTGGATGCGCGGGAAAAACGCCTCAACGAGGCCATCCACGCCGCCCTCACCCGTCATCGGGCGGCCGGCCCGGACAGAGGCGACGCTGCCGCGCAGCTCGCCCAGCTTTACTGGGAGCTGGTTTACCACGGCCTGGCGGTGGGGGATGTGCGCCGCCATGCGCTGGAACGCTGCCTCGCCTATGCCGAGGAGGCCTTGGCCGCCGGGCGGTCAGAAATGGCCCTCTATCGCGCCCGGGCACTGCACGCCCTGGGAAGGCTTGCCGAGGCCGCCGAGGTCTATGCGGCCTTGAGGGGTCTTCCGCCAAGCCGCGTGCTGCCCTACGCCGCCGAACTCGCCTATGACCAGGGCGACTATGCCACCATGGGGGCGCTGCTCTCGCGCCTCACCCCGGATGCCTCCCTGCACCAGCTTGCCGCGGTGCTGCGCTACTGGAGGGCGGCATGAAGGCCGACATTGCGCTGCTTCTCGAGGGCACCTATCCCTTCGTGAGCGGCGGGGTGTCGAGCTGGGTACACCAGATTATCCGCGCCTTTCCTGAGTGGCGCTTCCACCTCGTCTTTCTCGGCAGCCGCCGGGAGGACTACGCCGGCATGCGCTACGAACTGCCGCCCAACGTGGTGGGGCTGGAAATCCATTATCTTTTCGAGCCAGAGGCACCACCCCCGCTGAAGGCGCCGGAGCCTTCGCCACAGGTGATGGGACAGGTGGAAGCCGTGCACGAGGCTTTCCTTGCCGGAGTGCCGGTGGAGGAGGCGATGACACGCCTTGTGGGCCTGTTTCCCGTGCTGCTTTCCGGGGAGGCTTTGCGCCGGGAGCACTTCCTGCGTTCCCGCGCCGCCTGGGAATCCATCTGCAGCCGCTACCGACGCTTTTGCACCGATCCTTCCTTCGTCGATTATTTCTGGACGGTGCGCATCATGCACGCGCCGTTGTGGAAGCTTTCCGCCATCGCCCGCAGCCTGCCCAAGGCCCGCGTCTATCACACCATTTCCACCGGCTACGCGGGCTTCCTCGGCGCGCTTTTGCACTGGCGCGACGGGCGTCCCCTGATCCTTTCCGAGCATGGGATTTATACGAAGGAGCGCAAGATTGATCTGCTCAAGGCGGAATGGATCCGGGACAATCGCAATGTCTTCCAGCGGGATCCCACCGAGGTGTCCTACTTCCGCGCCCTGTGGATCCGCTTTTTCGAGTGGCTGGGGCGCACCTGCTACCAGGCGGCCGATCCCATCATCGCCCTCTATGAGGCCAACCGGCAGCGCCAGATCCAGGATGGCGCCGATGCCGCGCGCACACGGCTGATCCCCAACGGGGTGGACCTCGCCCGCTTCCGCCCGCTCCGCAGCCAGCGGCCGGCGCGGGTACCGCCGGTGCTGTGCCTGATCGGCCGGGTGGTGCCCATCAAGGACGTGAAGACCTTCATCCGCGCCATGCGGCGGGTGGTAAACGTGCTGCCCGAGGCGGAAGGGTGGATCGCCGGGCCGGAGGACGAGGATCCCGGCTACGCCGAGGAATGCCGCAATCTGGTGGAAAGCCTGGGACTCGCGGGCAAGGTGCGCTTCCTGGGCTTCCAGAAGGTGGACGCGCTTTTGCCGCGGGTGGGGCTCACCATCCTCTCCTCCATCAGCGAGGCCCTGCCCCTGGTGATCCTCGAAGGCTTCGCCGCCGGCGTGCCCACAGTGGCCACCGATGTGGGGTCCTGCCGGCAGCTCGTCGAAGGGTTGCCGGGCGAGGACCGCGCCCTGGGGACGGCGGGCGCCATCGTCGGCATCGCCGATCCCCTGGCGCTTGCCGATGCGGCAGTGGCGCTGCTGACCGACGAGGCACGCTGGCGTGCCGCCTCGGCAGCGGCCATCGCCCGCGTCGAGCGCTTCTACACCGACGAGATGATGTTCGCCGCCTATCGCGAGGTGTATGGGGCGGCGATGGAGAAACACTGATGGCGGGGATCGGTTTCGAGCTGCGCCGGCTGCTTTCGCGCAATACCCTGGGCGGTACCCTCACCGCCTACGCCTATGCCGGCATGATTGGCTCGGGGCCCTGGGTGCTGTCCATCATCGGCATCCTGCTGGTGGGGCTTTTGGCCAGTGGCATCGTCGTGCCGCCGAGCCTCGTCACCCAGTTCCAGACCACGGTCACCTACCTCATCGCCTCAAGCCTCATCCTCACCGGCGGCCTGCAGCTCGCCTTCACCCGTTACGTATCGGACCGCCTGTTCGAAAAACGGGACGAGCTGGTGCTGCCCAACCTGCACGGCGTGCTGGGCGTGGTGCTGGGTGCCGCGGCGGCGCTTGCCACCCTGGCGATGGCTTTTTTCTTCGAGCAGGTGAGCTTCGGCTACCGGCTTTTGGTGGTGGCGGCCTTCACCACCCTCTGTGGCGTGTGGGTGCTGGCCGTGTTGCTGTCTGGCCTCAAACGCTACAAGGCCATCGTTCTGCTTTTTGCCGTCGGCTACGGCTTGGTGGTGGCACTCGCCTATCCCCTGGCCCGCTTCGGCCTGGAGGGGCTGCTCGCCGCCTTCGTCACCGGCCAGCTCGTGCTTCTTGGCGGCATGTGGGTGGTGGTGGCGCAAACCTATCCCAGCCACCGCAGCGTGAGCTACCACTGGCTGCACCGGCGCACCTTCTATCCCAGCCTGCTTGTCGCCGGCAGCCTCTACAACCTCGCCGTGTGGGCGGACAAGTTTCTTTTCTGGGTCAATCCCGTCACCTCCGAGCCGGTCATCGGGCCCCTGCGCGGCTCCATCATCTATGACCTGCCCGTCTTCCTCGCCTATCTTTCCATCGTGCCCGGCATGGCGGTGTTCCTGGTGCGCATCGAGACCGACTTTGCCGAGTACTACGAGAGGTTTTTCAATGCGGTGCGGGAGGGCGCTTCCCTCGAATTCATCCAGGACATGCACGACGAAATGGTTTATGCCGTGCGCCAGGGATTGGGGGAGATCGCGAAAATCCAGTCCATCGCCGTGCTGGCAACCTTCGTCGCCGGCCCCACCCTCCTTGCCGCGCTGGGGATTTCCGCGCTCTATTTGCCCCTTTTGCAGGTGCAGGTGGTGGGGGCAAGCCTGCAGGTGATGCTCCTTGCCGTTCTCAATGTGCTCTTCTATCTCGACCGCCGGCGCATCGTGGTGGGATTGACGACGATCTTCCTGCTCGCCAACACCCTCTTCACCGCCATTACGCTCAAGCTTGGCGCGCCTTTCTATGGCTATGGCTTCACCGTTGCCCTGTTGTTGACGGTGGCCCTCGGCCTCGTCTTTCTCGATCGCAAGCTGGACCGCATCGAGTACGAGACCTTCATGTTCCAGTGACGCGGCTTCAGTCGTAGGGATGCCGCAGGACGATGGTTTCCTCGCGGTCGGGGCCGGTGGAGATGATGTCCACCGGGACTTCGCACAGTTCCTCCATGCGCCGCAGGTAATTGCGCGCCGCCACCGGCAGGTCTTCGTAGCGGCGGATGCCCACCGTGCTTTCCTTCCAGCCGGGCATTTCTTCATAGATGGGTTCACATTCGGCGAGGGTCTCGGCGCCCACCGGCAGGATGTCACTGGTGCCCCCCGGCAGCCGGTAGCCCACGCACAGGCGCAACGTTTCCATGCCGTCCAGCACGTCCAGCTTGGTCACACACAGGCCGGACACGCCATTGATCTGGATGGAGCGCTTGAGCGCCGCCGCATCGAACCAGCCGCAGCGACGGGCGCGGCCGGTGGTGGCGCCGAACTCGTGCCCCCGCTCCGCCAGGTGCCTGCCCGCCTCGTCGAACAATTCGGTGGGGAAAGGGCCGGATCCCACACGGGTGGTGTAGGCCTTGGTGATGCCCAAAACGTAATGCAGCGTGTGCGGTCCCACCCCGGCGCCGGTGGCGGCGCCGCCGGCCGTGCAGTTGGAGGAGGTGACGTAGGGATAGGTGCCGTGGTCGATGTCCAGGAGGGTGCCCTGGGCGCCTTCGAAGAGGAGGTTGCGCCCCGCCTTGTTGGCCTCGTAAAGGAGCCGCGGCACATCCCCCACCATGGGGCGGATGCGCTCCGCCAGGGCCATGGTTTCGTCCAGGGTCTGCTGAAAGGAGACGGTGGGGGCGTTGTAGTAGTTCTTCAGCACAAAGTTGTGCAGGTCCAGCACTTCGCCCAGCTTCGCCGCGAAGAGATCGCGGTGGAAGAGATCCTTCATGCGGATGGCGCGACGCGCCACCTTGTCCTCGTAGGCGGGTCCGATGCCGCGGCCGGTGGTGCCGATCTTGGCCGCGCCCTTGGCCGCCTCCCGGGCGTGATCCAGCGCCACGTGATGGGGCAGGATGAGGGGGCAGGCTTCGGAAATGGTGAGCCGGCTCACCACGTCGATGCCGGCCGCCTCCAGCATGTCCACCTCCTCGATGAGGGCCTTAGGCGAGACGACCACGCCGTTGCCGATGTAGCAGCGCACGTTTTCCCGCAGGATGCCGGAGGGAATGAGGTGCAGGACGGTTTTTTTGCCCCCCACCACCAGGGTGTGACCGGCATTATGCCCACCCTGGAAACGCACCACCCCATGGGCGCGGTCGGTGAGCCAGTCAACGATCTTGCCTTTGCCTTCGTCACCCCACTGGGTGCCCACCACCACGACATTTTTCGACATCAGTCACGCTTCCCTTTCTTCACTGTCATGCTCCGGCCGGCAGCGGTTCCACCTGCCAGCCGCCCTCCCGATACACCAACCGGCGATCACAGCCCGATTCGCCACGATGGGCCTCCTGTCCCGGCAGCTCCACCACCACCACCTCGCCGGCGGCGCGCAAGGCTTCGATCTGCGCCCGCAGCGCCGGGTCTTCACCCCAGGGGGCGAGAATGCCCGGACGCCTCACTGCTGGCGCCAGATGCGGCAGCAGGGTGCGCAGGTCGGTGGAAAACCCGGTGGCGCTGCGCGCCCGGCCGAACACCTTGCCGGCGCCGTCGTAGCGCCCCCCCTGGGCCACGGCGCGGGCACAGCCCTCCACGTAGGCGGCGAACACGACTCCGCTGTGGTAGTGGTAGCCGCGCAACTCCGCAAGATCGAAGTGCAAAGATGCGCCCTCTTCCTGCAGCACATCGGCGAGCGTCTGCAGTGCATCCAGCGCCGCACCGATTTCCGGATAGGGCGGCAGACGCCGCGCCGCCTCCGCGAGCACCGCACCCGGGCCGTAGAGATCGGGCAGCAACAGCAGCGCCTCGCGGATTTCCCGGGCGCAGCCCGCGGAAAGCTCCCGCAGCGTGGGGACGTCCTTGTGCTGCAGGGCCTCGAACAGATCCGCCTCCTGTTCCTCCTCCAGGGCGGCGCGGCGCGCCAGGGCGCGGAAGATGCCCACATGGCCCAGGGCGAGGAGCACGTCCGTAAGCCCCAAGCGCTTCAGCAGAGTAAGCATGAGGCGCTGGATTTCCACGTCCGCCTCCAGCCCGCCATGGCCGAAAAGCTCCGCCCCCACCTGGAAGGGCTCGCGGCTTGCGTCCACCGAAGCCGGCCGGGTGTGCAGGACGCTGCCTGCATAGCACAGGCGGGTGATGCCCTGACGATTGAGGAGATGGGCGTCGATGCGTGCTGCCTGCGGCGTGATATCGGCGCGCAGGCCCATGGGCCGGCCGGAGAGCTGGTCCACCAAAGTGAAGGTGGCAAGGCGCATGTCGCGCCCGGTACCGGTGAGGAGCGACTCCAGGAATTCGATGAGCGGCGGCTGCACGAGCTCATAGCCGTGACTGGCGAAGAGGTCGAGGGCAACACGGCGCGCCTGCTCCAGTTGCCAGGCGGCGGGCGGCAGAACGTCCTCGATGTTCTCGGGCAGCAACCAGGTGTGCATGGGTCAGGCGGCAAGCCAGAGGAGAAGCAGACCGATCAACATGGACATGAGCCCCATGAAGCGCAACTGCCCATCGCGCAGGGCGATGAGCCGGCGGAAGGCATCACGCCACAGGGCAGGCGCAGCGAAGGGGACGATCCCTTCCAGCACCAGCATCAAGCCCACGGCCATGAGCAGGCTCACTCCCATACACTACTTCGTGCCCCGGCCGGGGTTCCTGAAGTACTTGAAGAACTCGGAATTGGGGTCCAGCACGAGGACGTCGCTGCGGTTGCGGAAGCTCTCCTTGTAGGCGTCGAGACTGCGGTAGAACGCGTAGAACTCCGGATTCAGCGAATAGGCCTGGGCATAGATGGCTGCCGCCTTGGCATCGCCCTCGCCCTTGATGCGCTGTGCATCGCGGTAGGCCTCGGAGATGATGATCTGCCGCTGCTTGTCGGCGTCGGCCTGAATCTGCTCCCGCTCCGCCGCACCGGTGGAGCGGCGTTCGTTGGCCACGCGCACGCGTTCCTGGCGCATCTGCTCGTACACCGAGTCGGCGACCTTTTCCGAATAGTCGACGCGCTTGAGGCGCACATCCACCACTTGGATGCCCAGCGCCCGCGCTTCCCGATCCACATTGGCGCGCAGGCTTTCCATGACCTGATCCCGCTGGCCGGAGACCACGTCGTCCACGGTGCGTTTGTTGAACTCGGCACGCAGACCGTCCCGCACCAACTGCAGCAGACGCGCCTCGGCATTCTTCTCATCGGCGCGCACGGAAACGTAGTACTGCCGGGGATCCGCCACCCGCCATTTGACGAAGGAATCCACCAGCATGTTGATCTTTTCCGCGGTGATGATGAGATCGGCATCCGGCGTATCCAGAGTGCGCACGCGCCGATCCACGTAGATGACGTTCTGCACCAGCGGCGTCTTCACGTAAAGGCCGGGCTGTGTCTTCACGGAAACGATCTCGCCCAACTGCAGGACGATGGCGGATTGGCGCTGGTCCACGGTGAACATGGCGAGACTCGCCACCACCAGCAGGACGAGGGCGACGACGACGAAGGAGGCGAAATTGCGCTTCATGGCTGCCGCCCCTCCCGGTTGCGCAGGAGCTCCCGCATGCGGTTGTCCTCCGGCTCACGCTTGGGTGTGGCTTCCGCCACCGGCGGCTTGGTAGCAGGCGCGCTGCTCACATCGGGCGCATTGCCCTGGATCAGCTTGTCCAGGGGCAGATAAAGCAGGCTGCCGCCGCTGCGCTGGTCCACCACCACCTTGGTGGTGTTGCTGAAAATCTGCTGCATGGCCTCGAGATAGAGACGGTCCCGGGTCACGGCCGGCGCCTTGTTGTATTCGGCAACCAGCGCCCGGAAGCGCGCCGCATCGCCTTCCGCCTTGGCGATCACGCTCTGCCGGTAGCCCTCCGCCTCCTGCAACAGGCGGGCCGCCGTTCCCTTGGCCTTGGGAATGACGTCGTTGGCGTAGGCCTCGCCCTCGCTGCGCATGCGTTTGCGATCCTGATCGGCCCGATTCGCATCGTCGAACGCCGCCTGGACCTGCTCCGGCGGCTGCACCTGGCTGATGGTGACGTTCTGCACCGTGATGCCGGACTGGTAGCGGTCCAGCATCTGCTGAATGAGCTCGCCGGCCTTGTTTGCCACCTGGGTGCTCTCGTAGAGGACGGAATCGATTTTGGTCTTGCCCACCACCTCGCGCATGGCGCTTTCGGCGATCTGCCGCACATAGGCCTGGTCATCGCCGATGTAGTTGCGGAAGAGAAAGAGTTGCGGATCGGTCACCCGGTACTGCACGGCGAACATGACGTTGACGATGCTCTTGTCGCCGGTGAGCATGGTGGCCTCGTGGGGCTGTTTGTTCTGCACGTTTTGCCGGTAACCGATCTCCGTGATGCGATTGCCTTCGACATCGACGATTTCCACGGTCTCGATGGGATAAGGCAGATGCCAGCGGGGCCCGGGCATGGTGAGCTCGACGAATTTGCCGAAACGCAGCACCACGCCCCGCTCACGGGCATTGACGATGTAAAAGCCGCTGCCGAGCCAGATGAGGAGGACAAGCCCGATGAGGAAAACGCCGCCGTTGAAACCGGACCCGCTGCTGCCAGCGGGGGGTTGCGGGCCGCCCTTGCCACCGAACATGCGGCTCAATTTGGCGTTGAAGTTGCGCCAAAGCTCATCCAGGTCCGGCGGACCGCCACTCGATCTTCTGCCCCAGTCGGGCTCGTTCCATGCCATGCGGGTTCCAGTGCAATTGCCGATGAGGGAGACCCAGGCGCCTTGCTGCGCAACGCGGCTGCGTCGGTCAGCAGACCGCTTCGGTGGGGACTTCCTTCCGCCGGGCGGCGGCCTCGCCGAGGGCGAGCCTCAGTCCACCCAGCCCTTCGCCGGTCTGGGCGCTGAGCCAAACGCGCGCAATGTTACCACAGTCATCCCGTTCGAAGCCTGCGGTAAGACCCCGCTGGTCGATCTTGTTGTAGACGAGGATTTGCGGGATGTGCCGGGCACCGATTTCCGCCAGGACGGCGTTGACCTGCTCGATCTGCTCCTCCCGCACGGGACTGGCCGCATCCACCACATGCAGCAGCAGGTCGGCCTGTGCCGCCTCCTCCAGGGTGGCGCGAAAGGCCTCGATCAGGCTGTGGGGCAGGCGCTTGATGAACCCCACGGTGTCGGAGAGCACGATCTGGCCCGCCTCCGGCAAAAACACCCGGCGCGAGGTGGTGTCCAAGGTGGCGAACAACTGGTCAGCGGCGTAAGTCTGGGCGTGGGTGAGGCGATTGAAAAGGGTGGATTTTCCCGCGTTCGTATAACCCACCAGGGAAACGGAGAAGACCTCCCGCCGGTCCCGCGCGCGACGCTGGGTCTGCCGCTGACGGGAAAGACGCGCCAGGCGCTCCCGCAAAAGCTTCATCCGGCGCGCGATGAGACGACGGTCGGTTTCCAGCTGGGTTTCACCGGGACCACGCAGGCCGATGCCGCCCTTCTGCCTCTCCAGGTGAGTCCAGCCGCGCACGAGCCGGGTGGAGAGGTGTTCCAGTTGGGCGAGCTCCACCTGCAGCTTGCCTTCATGGGACTGGGCCCGCTGGGCGAAGATGTCCAGGATGAGACTGGTGCGGTCGATGACCCGGCATTGGAGGCGGCCTTCGAGATTGCGCTGCTGGCTGGGGGTGAGCTCGTGGTTGAAGATCACCACGTCCGCCTGGGTTTCCGCCACCCGGCCGGCGATTTCCTCCACCTTCCCCACCCCGGCGAAAAGCGCGGCATCGGGGCGGGCGCGCCGCCCGGTCACCACGGCCAGCGGCAGGGCGTTGGCGCTTTCCGTCAGGCGGCGCAGTTCCTCGACACTCTCGGCTTCGTCGGGCTCCCCGAAGTCGATGCTGACCAGCACCGCGCGGTGGGCAAAGGTGGGGCGCGCGGGAACGCTCACACTCCCCTCAGGCTTCGGGGGCATCGTGGGAGATGTGCACCGGGCGGGTGGGAACGACGGTGGAAATGGCGTGCTTGTAGACCATCTGGGTGACGGTGTTCTTCAGCAGGACCACGTACTGATCGAAGGATTCGATCTGGCCCTGCAATTTGATGCCGTTCACGAGATAGATGGAAACGGGGATATGCTCTTTGCGTAAAGTGTTCAAAAACGGGTCTTGTAACAATTGCCCTTTGCCGCTCATGGCTTCTCCATTGCTTTTCAGGTTGGTTTGTTCTTCCGGCCCACCGGTCAACCCATCATCCGGCGCCGGGCCGGCACCCCCGGGGTCATGCCAATGATAGATCACAAAACCGGACTTTGCCCAACATTTGGGCACCCCGGCCCCCTTCAACCGGTGCAAAAGTTTTAGCTTTGAGGGCCGCCGCGTGCTGCAAGTTCCCCCTCGCAAGCAGGGGATGACCTCTAGCTGCGGCCGTATTTTTTCTTGAGATAGCGCCGATGACGGCGTTTTTTTGCTTCCTGTCGCTTGGTCAAGGGCGCCGGTTTCTTTTCCGCGAAGGGGTTGTGCCCCTGGCGGAATTCCACCCGGAGGGGCGTGCCCCGCAACCGGAACGCCTCCCGGAAAGTGTTTTCCAGATAACGCCGGTAGGCCTCCGGCAGGTTGTTGACGTTGGTGCCGTGGATGACGATCACCGGCGGGTTGCGCCCCCCCTGGTGGGCGTAGCGCAGTTTGGGTCGGAATTGCCCGGCCCGGGGTGGGGCATGGGCGAGCACCGCTTCCTGCAGCACGCGGGTGACCTGGGGAGTGGGGAGTTTGGCCATCGCCGCGGCATAGGCTTCATCGATGGATTTGAAGAGGGGGCCCAGGCCGCTACCCTCGAGGGCGGAGATGTAGTGCACGCGGGCAAAGGAGAGAAAAGCCAGCCGGTGGGCGACGGTACGTTTCACCATTTCCCGGTGGTAGGCATCGAGCCCATCCCATTTGTTCACCGCCACCACCATTGCCTTGCCCGCTTCGAGGACGAAGCCCGCAAGATGCGCATCCTGTTCCGAGATATCCTGCTTAGCATCGAGTACGAGCACCACCACATTGGCATCCTCGATGGCCTTCAGCGTCTTGATGACCGAGAATTTCTCGATGGCCTCGAACACCCTGCCCTTGCGCCGCACTCCCGCGGTGTCGATCAGGGTGTAGCGGTGGCCGTCGCGGGTGAAATCCACGTAGATGCTGTCGCGCGTGGTACCGGGCTCATCGAAGGCGATCACCCGTTCTTCCCCCAGCAGACTGTTGACCAGGGTGGATTTGCCAACGTTGGGACGCCCTACGATGGCAACCAGCGGCTTAGGCATCTGCCACCTCCGGATTCGACCACATCATTTGACCGTGACACTGATCTTCTCTGGATCAACGCTAACCAGTTGGAGAACTTCGGGAATGGTGACCGTGGGAGTCACCAAGTGAGTGCCTGGCTCCAGTTTGCTACCGTCAATTTCGACCCGCACGTCCTTAGCCTTCAGGGTGCCAAGTATCGGCATCGGGCCGGTCACTGTCACCTGAACCGTTCCAGGTTGCAAGGTAGCACTCAGATCGCTGGGCAGGCCGACTATCACTGGAGCGATGCGCATTGTCTGGCTCCCTTCAGCCGCGCTGACGTACGCTCGGACGACGATTCCCTGCTGCCGAACGACTGACACCGACGGTGGCAGGTCAAGATCGGTGTTTACGGTGAGATCGGCGACGGCGCCATTGACATTGACTGGTTGAGTCGAGACGAAATTGAGATCGCGCAAGGCATTTGGGTCACCGACGACCGTCACGGCCGTTGGTTCGACCATCACTCCCACTAGTTGATAGCCAAGAGCAACCGAACCAACTATTCGTGGCGTCACGGCCACGGTCTTATAGCTCAGCTGCTGCTCGATAGGAAGCTCAACCAAGACCATCTGGGGCACAACTGTAACCCCCTTCACCTCGTTTCCGTCCGTCCCAATCGGGGTCGGCGCGAAACTCTGGCTGATGGTCGATTTGGCATCCAGCAGTTTGACGGTCACTGCCACCCTGGCCACCTGAGATACAAGGCTCTCCGGCCCGGTCACCATTAC